>JADGHA010000149.1 GCA_019689695.1 Micromonosporaceae bacterium
AATATTACACATAACGGGCAGCCGTGTTGACGGGCATCCGGGTCAGCTCGGCGCAGGCGCCCGGGCGGTGTGGGCGGCGGTGACCGGGGCCCGGCGCGTCCCGCACCGGGACCACGCGCCGGTCACCTGGTGAACCACGACTCCGCTGGTGCGTAGCCCGTCCGAATCCATCCTGGCCTGGGGGTCGAGCACCGCGACGAGCTGCGAGATCGTCGGATTGTGGCCGATCAGCAGAAGCGAGCTGGCCTCCTCGGGCACCGACTGGACCAAGCGGAGCAGGTCGTCGACTGACCCGTCGTACACCGCGCGCTCGTACCGCACGGTGGGCGCCGGCGGCTGGGGAGCGGCCTCGGCTAACGCGACCGCGACCGCGTGCCAGGTCTGCCGGGTGCGCCGGGCCGGGGAGCAGATGACCAGGTCCGGCAGGTGGCCCTGGGCGCCCAGCCAGGCTCCGGCCGCCGCGGCGTCGGCCTGGCCGCGTGCGGACAACCGGCGGTCGATGTCCCGGTCCCCGGTGGGGGTTTCCGCTTTGGCGTGGCGTAGCAGCACCAGCGTGCGTTCGGTCATGCGCACCAGCTTGCCGGATTGACCCCAGGCCCGGTGGGTACGCACCTATCGATGCCGCCGGTCGTCCGCGGAGCCGAGCCGGAGGGCCGGGCGGGTCAATCGGACCAGGGAGGCGAAAGGGGCTCAGACGATGGGCATCGGTGCGAGCATCTTCCTGATCGCACTCGGCGCGATCATCGTGTACGGGATCACCGGGGACACCATCTGGTGGCTGGACGTGGACGCCGTGGGGTGGGTCGTGATCGCGGCGGGCCTGGCCGTCCTGGTGGCGACGCTGTGGTCCTGGCGCGTCCGCCGTCGTCGTGGCCACCCGTCGGCCCTCGAGGAGGACCGTGGCATGCTCCCGAACGACCGCAAGTTCACCGAGGAGCACCGGACCGAGGTGCATCCGCCGGAGCGGCGCTGACGACGCCCCATCTGAGGCTGATGACGATCTGGGGCTGATGACGACTTATCGGAAGAGTACGACGTAGATGGCGGCATGGTGGCTGGTCGCGGCCACCAGCGTGCAGGCGTGGAAGAACTCATGGTGGCCGAAGACGGCCGGCCACGGGTTGGGCCGGCGGGTCGCGTAGCAGACGGCTCCCGCGCTGTACGCGACCCCGCCCAGCAGCAGGAGGACCAGAGCCGTCACGCTGCTTCGCCAGATGTCGGGCAGGACCGCGGCGGCCACCCAGCCGAGCGCGACGTAGAGCGGCGCGGACAGCCACCGCGGGGCGTGCGGCCAGATCGCCTTCATCGCCACGCCGGCCAGCGCGCCGGCCCATACCACGCTCAGGATGACCGTCCCGGTGCGGCGTGGCAGCAGCAGGACGCAGAACGGGGTGTACGTGCCGGCGATGAACAGGAAGATCATCGAATGGTCCAGCCGGCGCATCAGCTGGTACCCGCGTCTGCTCCACACTCGACGGTGGTAGAGCGCGCTGACCCCGAACAGCGCGCACACCGTCGGGCTGTAGACCAGGCAGCTGATGACGGCGCCGCGCCCGGGCCGGGTCGCCGCCAGCGCGCACAGCACCAGTCCGCACGCGGCGGCGACGAAGAACGCGTACGCGTGCAGCAGCCCGCGCAGGCGGGGCTTGCCCATCTCCGCCGGCGTCCGCCGCGTCGCCGAGACGGTGGCGCTCATCTGGTCAGGCTACCGGCCGCGGCCGACCGTACCCGCCACCTCCCGGAGTTTCGATGACGAAAACGTCGCCGGCGGCAACGGGCACCGAGTCACAGCCGCGCAGCGGCGTCACCGAGCCGTCCGGATGCTCCACCCAGTGCCGTCCCAGCGCGCCCGGCTCACCGCCCGCCATCCCGTACGGCGGTACCCTCCGGTGTCCGGAGAGCACACTGACGGTCATCGGCTCCAGGAAGCGGATCCGCCGCCGGCCGCCGTTGCCGCCGGGCCAGCGCCCCGCCCCGCCGCTGCCGCGCCGGATCTCGTAGCTCTCCACCCGAACCGGATGCCGCCACTCCAGCACCTCCGGGTCGGTCAGCCGCGAGTTCGTCATGTGCGTCTGCACCGTGTCCGCGCCAGGGAAGCCCGGCCCGGCCCCGGAGCCGCTGGCCACCGTCTCGTAGTACTGGTGCTCGTCGTTGCCGAAGGTGACGTTGTTCATCGTGCCGGAGCCCTCGGCCATCACGCCGAGCGCCGCGTAGAGCGCGCCGGTCACGGCCTGCGATGTCTCGACGTTGCCCGCGACGACGGCCGCCGGGTACCGCGGGGAGAGCATGGAGCCCGGCGGGATGGTGACCCGGATCGGGGCGAGGCAGCCGGAGTTGAGCGGGATGTCGTCGTCCACCAGCGTCCGGAAGACGTAGAGGACGGCGGCCATGGCCACCGACGAGGGCGCGTTGAAGTTGCTCGCCAGCTGGGGAGAGGTGCCGGTGAAGTCGATGTGGGCCGAGCGGGTCAGGCGGTCGACCCGGACCGTCACGCGGATGACCGCCCCGTTGTCCATCTCGTACGCGTAGCTGCCGTCCCGCAGCACCGCGATCACCCGGCGCACCGCCTCCTCTGCGTTGTCCCGCACGTGCCCCATGTACGCCCGGACCACGTCGAGTCCAAAGTGGTCAACCATGGCGTGCAGCTCCTGGACGCCCTTCTCGTTCGCCGCGATCTGAGCGCGCAGGTCGGCGAGGTTCGCGGCCGGGTTGCGGGACGGGTGAACCGCCGAGCGGAGCAGGTCGAGCGTGGCCTGCTCCCGCAGCACCCCGTCCTCGACCAGCAGCCAGTTGTCGATGAGCACGCCCTCCTCCTCGATCCGCCGGCTGAAGGCCGGCATCGAGCCGGGCGTGACGCCGCCGATCTCGGCGTGGTGGCCGCGGGACGCGACGACGAAGAGAATCTCGCGGCCGGCCGGGTCGAAGACCGGGGTCACCACCGTGACGTCCGGCAGGTGCGTGCCGCCGTGGTAGGGGTCGTTGAGCACGTACACCTGGCCTGGCCGGAGCCGGCCCGCGTTCCGGCTGAGCACCATCCGGATGCTCTCGCCCATCGATCCCAAGTGGACCGGGATGTGCGGTGCGTTGGCGACCAGGTTGCCCTCGGCGTCGAAGAGCGCGCAGGAAAAGTCCAGCCGTTCCTTGATGTTCACCGAGTGCGCGGTGCTGCGCAGGCGTACCCCCATCTGTTCGGCAACGGACATGAAGAGGTTGTTGAAGATCTCCAGCCGGACCGGGTCGACGCGGGTGGACAGCTTCCGCTGCGCGGGCCGCGGCCGGTGCCGGATCAGCAGGAGGTGGCCGAGGTCGGTGACGGTGGCCCGCCATCCGGGCTCGATGACGGTGGTGGCGTTCGCCTCGGCGACGATCGCCGGACCATCCACTGTGTCTCCCGCGGTCATGGCCTCGCGGCGGAAGAGATCCACCTCGGTCCAGCCGCCGTCCAAAAAGACAGGCACCCGGGCGGCGGCGGCCACCGGTCCGGCACCACGCGGGAGCGGAAGGTCCCCCCGGGTTTCGGAGGCGCCCACCACCTCGACCGACACGGCCTCCACCACGATCTGCTTGTCGGGCATGAGGAACGAGAACTGCCGCCGGTACGCAGCCTCGAACTCTGCCCGCATGTCGGCCGACGACGCGAGCCGGACCTGGATCGCGGTGTCGGTGCCGGCGTACCGCAGGTGGGCCCGGCGCAGGCAGCGGATCCGCTGCTCGGGTACGCCTTCACCGCGCAGCTCCGCACGGGCGGCCGCCTCCAGCTTGTCCACAGTGGTCGCTACCTCGGCGAGGTCGCCGTCGAGCGGGATCTCGACCGCCGCCTCCCGCATCGCAACGGTGTCGGCCAGTCCAATCCCGTACGCGGAGAGCACACCGGCCAGCGGATGGATGAGCACGCGGGTCATGCCGAGCGCATCGGCGACCGCACAGGCGTGCTGGCCGCCGGCGCCGCCGAACGTGACGAGCACGTACTCGGTCACGTCGTAGCCGCGCTGCACGGAGATCTTCTTGATCGCGTTGGCCATGTTGGCCACCGCGATCTCCAGGAAGCCGGCCGCCACCTGCTCGGCGCTGCGCCGCTCGCCGGTCGCCCGCTCGATCTCGCCGGCCAGGGTGGCGAACCCGGCGCGCACCGCCGCGACGTCCAGCGGCTGGTCTCCGCTGTCGCCGAAGACATGCGGGAAATGGTCGGGCTGGACGCGGCCGAGCAGGACGTTGGCGTCGGTGACGGTGAGCGGGCCGCCGCGCCGGTAGGCGGCCGGGCCCGGGTGGGCGCCCGCCGAGTCCGGACCGACCCGGTACCGGCTGCCGTCGAAGTAGAGGACGGACCCACCACCCGCAGCGACGGTGTGGATGCTCATCATCGGCGCGCGTAGCCGTACGCCGGCCACGTGGCTGTCGAGCTCGCGCTCGTACTCGCCGGCGTAGTGGGACACGTCGGTCGAGGTGCCGCCCATGTCGAAGCCGATGACCCGGTCGAACCCGGCGGCCCGTGCCGTCTGTGCCATGCCCACCACTCCGCCGGCCGGCCCGGACAGGATGGCGTCCTTGCCGCGGAAGCGGTGCGCCTCGGTAAGGCCGCCGTTGGACTGCATGAACATCAGCCGCACGCCGGGCAGCTCTGTCTCGACCTGGCTGACGTAGCGGCGCAGGATGGGCGAGAGGTAGGCGTCGACGACCGTGGTGTCGCCCCGGGAGACCAGCTTGACCAGCGGGCTGACCTCGTGCGAGACGGAGATCTGCGGGAATCCGACCTCGCGGGCGAGCGCCGCCGCCGCGGCCTCGTGCGCCGGGTACCGGTAGCCGTGCATGAACACGATGGCCACCGCGCGCAGCCCGGCGGCGTAGGCGTCCTGGAGGTCGCGGCGCAGGCGCTCGCGGTCCAGCGGGACGATGACCTCGCCGCGCGCGTCGATCCGCTCGTCCGCCTCGACCACCCGCTCGTACAGCAACTCCGGGAGCACGATCCGACGGTCGAAGATGCGGGGGCGGTTCTGGTACGCGATCCGCAGCGCATCGCGGAAGCCACGGGTGATGACCAGCAGGGTGGGCTCGCCCTTGCGTTCCAGCAGGGCGTTGGTCGCCACGGTTGTGCCCATCTTGACCGCGCGGATGCGCCCGGTGGGGATCGGGTCGCCCTCCGGCACGCCCATGAGGTGCCGGATCCCTGCCACCGCCGCGTCCCGGTAGCGCTCCGGGTCCTCGGAGAGCAGCTTGTGTGTGACCAGCGTCCCGTCTGGACGGAGCGCGACGATGTCGGTGAAGGTGCCGCCCCGGTCGATCCAGAACTCCCAGCCCACGTCGCCCTACCGCGGCTGCGGCGACTGCGGGTCCAGGCCACGAAGGATGAGTGGGAGGCGGTCCGGGCCGCCGGGGACGACACGGACCGGTACGCCCCAGTCCTGCCGGGCCAGGTGGCAGGCGGGGTTCTCCGCCTCCGCGTCACAGGTCGCCGCCTGGGCCACCACCTGGAGCACACCCTCGGCGACATCACCGTTGATCACCAGCCGGCGGGACAGCTCGCGGCCGGTCCCCGCGCCCGCCAGCAGCAGCTCGGGTGGCGAGGCGGAGACCTCCAGCCGGGTGGGCTCCCCGTACGAGTCGTCCAGCTTCTGGCCCGGCGCCGGCGTGAACACGACGTCCAAGGTGACCTCGCCGGGCGCCAGGTCCGCAGGTGGCCGCCGCACCGACGAAGCCCGGCGGAACCCACCGGTACTCTCCGCGCCCAGCAGGATCCGGGTCAGCCGGTGCGCCGCCGACTCGACCACCAGCACGTCACCGTCCCGCGTACGCACCACGTCGCTCGGCTCGGCGAGCCCGGACTCCACCGTGGACACCTGTCCGGTGGCCGGGTCGAACCGCCGGACGGCACCGTTGTACGTGTCGGCGACGAGCACCGAGCCGTCCGGCAGCGCGCACACACCCAGCGGGTGCTGGAGCAGCGCCTGACCGGCCGGACCGTCCACGTGCCCGAAGTCGAACAGCCCGCGACCAACGGCGGTGTGCATGGTGCCGTCGGTGACGAATCGCAGTGCGCTGGTCTCACTGTCCACAATCCACAGCCGGGTGCCGTCATCCGACACCGACAGGCCGGACGGCTGGGCCATCCAGACGTCTGGCAGGTCGCCGTCGCGCAGTGCCTCCACGGTCGTGCCCGCATACACCCCGACCGTCCGTGCGACCGGGTCGAACCACCACAGCTCGTGGATGCCGGCCATCGCCACGATCACCCGATCCTCGTACCAGGCAAGGTCCCAGGGCGAGGACAGGTCTGCGGCGAGCGCGTCGGCGGTGGGAGTCTCCATACCGGAGCGCCACGGCCGGCCGGAGCCGGCCACGGTGAGGACCTCTCCGGTGTCCAGCTTCACTCCGCGGAGCAGGTGGTTCACCGTGTCCGCGACCACCAGGTCGTACCCGGCGGCCGCCGCGACCACCGGGGGGAGCAGGCACAGCCCTTGCGGCTCCGAGAACTGCGCGGTCTCCGGCGTGCCGTCGGCGCGGCCGCGGGTCCCGCTGCCGATCCGCCGGATCACCGTCTCCGCGTCCGGGGCAAGCTCCACGATCGAGTGATGTGCCGAGTCCGAGACGAGCAGGTGGCCGTCCGCCAGCGCCAGTGCCTTCCCGGGATAGCGCAGGGCGGTCACCGGCGGCGGGGGTGGCAGGTAGGGGCCGTCGCCGCGGTGCAGCGTGCCCTTCGCCTCGTGCGTCTCGACCAGCTCGTCGACCAGCCTGGCCAGGCCTTCCGCGTGCCCTTCCCCGGCCATGGCGGCGACCAGGTAGCCCTCGGGGTCGATGACGGCCAGGGTGGGCCACGCCTTCGCCGCGTACTGCTGCCAGGTCAGCAGTTCGGGGTCGTCGAGTACGGGATGGGCCACGCCGTACCGCTCGACGGCCGCCGCCAAGGCGGCCGCGTCGCGCTCGTGCTCGAACTTGGGCGAGTGCACGCCGATCACGACCAGGACGTCGGCGTACTTCTCCTCCAGCGGCCGCAGCTCGTCCAGGACGTGCAGGCAGTTGATGCAGCAGAAGGTCCAGAAGTCGAGCAGGACGATCTTGCCGCGCAGGTCGGCCAGGGTCAGCTCCCGGCCACCGGTGTTCAGCCAACCCCGCCCGCGCAGCTGGGGCGCGCGTACGCGTGCACTCATACGCCTATCGTGCCAGGGCGCGGCGGGGCGCCACGGCCGGTACCGAGCTTCATTGGCATGTTGATCCACAATGGACGCATGGTCTGAGGGCGGGAGCTGTCGGGATCCCGCCCTCATTGTGGTGCTGTAACGGTTGCGTAGAACGTTGTCCGGTTCTCACTCCTCGCGAACGTAGGTCCTGCCCTCCGGCATGGTCACCACCAGCCCGCGCTTGCGGAGCTCCGCTATTGCCGCGCGTGCGGTCCAGGGCGCCACCCGGTACTCCATCTGGATCGCGGTCTCGCTCGGGATCGGGTTGCCCGGGATGAGGTTGCCGGCTGCGATCCGGTCCGCGAGCGCGTCGGCCACCTGCTTGAACAGTGGCGCAGGGGACATTGGATCAATCACACCAACAGGCTAAATCGGGACGGGTCCGACTGAAGCCGTTTTGCCCAGCCTGGACCGCCCCTCGCCCGGGCTACTTGCCGTTGGCCGGGCGCAGGCACAGGACGTTGTCCTTGCCCCCGTCGTCGATCACCACGTACGGCTGGTTGGGCGGGTTGGTGCACTTCTCCTGGTTGTCCACCTTCGAGACCACGACGTAGGCGTTCGCGTCGTCGCAGTCGGCGGCCACGGCCCCTGAGCCGGACTGGCGTACGCAGGAGCCGACCTCGAAGGACACGTCGCTGGAGCGGGTGGCCAGCCAGACGATCCCCAGCGGTACGACCAGCAGGAGCACCGCCGCGCAGAGGACGGCGAGCAGCACCCGGCCGTTGCGGACCTGCGGAGTCGGCTGCTCCTCACCGGCGGGCGGGGCGGCCGCGGCGGCCGGCGGCGCGGAGGTCGTCGAAGCGGGCTCGCCGTAGGTCGTGCCGGGCGCCTGCCCCGGTGAGCCCGGGGAGTTGACCCCGAAGGCGTCGAAGGGCGGCAGGTCCCCGAGTGGCGGGCGGAACCCCATCCCCGCACCGCCCGGCGGCGGGCCGGCCGGGGAGACGCCGGCGGGCGGCATGCTGGCCGAACCTGAGTAGCTCACCGGCCACGACGGCAGCGCGGGTGCGGGTGGCGGAACCGCGGGCGGCGGTGGCGCGGGCGCGACATCGGGCTGGCGAACGGAGGCGGTCCCGGCCGCCGACGCGGGCGTGAACAGGGACGGGCCCGACGGCTGAGCGAAGTCGAAGGCACCCGCGCCGGTGGACGGCTCGCCGGGGCGGCCGGGCCGGTCGGCCTGCGGCTGACGGGGGACAGCCGGGTCACCGTAGCCACCGGGGCCCGAACCCTGGAACGGTGGGCGTGCCTCGGCGGGTGGCTCGGCGCCCGCCGGGTCGACCACCGCCCGTCCGTATACGCGCGGCTGGGGGGCAGGCAGCGCGGTGGGTGGCAAGGGCGGGTCGTCGGGTGAGACCCGGTTGGTCATGGGGACGGATGCGCTGCCGCTGGCCGTCCGTCCGGTCCGCGCGGCGGCGGATCCGCGCTGAGGCAGGTCCGCCGGCTGCTCCGCGCGGTGCGGCGCACCCTCGGCCTCGACGCCGTCATTTGCGGGGAAGGCCGGCGGTGGCGCGTACGCCGCCGGCGGCGGTGGTGGTGCGTAGGGCGCCGGAGGCGGTGCGTAGGGCGCTGGGGGTGGCGCAAGGTCGGGCGGCGGTCCGGCGGAGGCGTCGTCTGCCTGGCGCCCTCCGTTGCTCGACTCGTACGGGTTGCCGGCAGGCGAGCCGAACGGCGTGATGGGACGCGGCGGCGGGAACGAAGGCATCGCCGGAGCCGGTGGCGCCGGGTAGGGCGGCGGTGCCGCGGCAGGATCCGGCGCGTAGGGCGGCGGTGCCGCGGCAGGATCCGGTGGGGTTGGTGGGGGCGCCCGCGCCGCCCGGCCGGC
>JADGHA010000150.1 GCA_019689695.1 Micromonosporaceae bacterium
GATCGGCGGGCGAAGCGGGATCGGCGGAGGTGAGGCGGGATCGCATAGGTTGCTGGGCGTGACTGAGGAGGAGCCGTACGCCGAGGTGGGCGTCGGGCCGTGGCCGGGCGGCCGGCAGGCCTGGCCGGACGATCCGCGGTACGACCCGGAACTGCTGGAGCACGGCGACCGGCGCAACGTGGTGGACCGCTACCGGTACTGGCGGCGCGAGGCGATCGTCGCCGACCTGGACCGGCGGCGGCACGACTTCCACGTGGCGATCGAGAACTGGCAGCACGACCTGAACATCGGCACGGTGGTGCGCAACGCCAACGCCTTCCTGGCCCGGGAGGTGCACATCATCGGCCGCCGGCGGTGGAACCGGCGTGGCGCCATGGTGACCGATCGTTACCAGCACGTCCGGCACCACGACTCCATTGCGGAATTCGTGGCCTGGGCCCGCGGTGAACAGCTGCCCGTCGTCGGCATCGACAACCTGCCCGGAAGCAAACCGCTGGAGTTTGCGCCACTGCCCCGGCGCTGCGTGCTGCTCTTCGGGCAGGAGGGTCCCGGCCTCTCCCAGGCTGCCCGGGAAGCCTGCGACCAGCTTCGCTCTATTAGCCAATATGGATCGACCCGGTCCATCAATGCGGGCGTGGCGAGCGGTATCGCCATGCACGCGTGGATCCGCGAATACGCACTGCCACCGCCGGGAAGCGAGGCTTGACTCGGTCCAATTCCCTGCGCACCGTAAGAATGTGGGCGTCGCGGTCAGTTGCCCGCGTTGCGCCGGGCCGGTGCGGCCGCCAGATCTGATGCACACCGACTGGCGGTGCGACGGGTGCGGCCCGGTCCCGCCTCTGCACGTCGCGCAGCACATCGGGCCGGAGGTCATGGCGGCCGTCGTCGCCCAGGTGCTGCACGGTCCGGCCCGGGTGCCGCTGTGGTGCCTCTGGCCGCTCGTGCCAGGGTGGACGGTGACCGGTGTGGGCTGGGCCGGCGACGAGCGGACCGGCGTACGGGCCACCGCGCTCGCGTGCAGCGGCCCAGCTCCGCTCGGAGGTGGACCGGCCGACCTGGTGCTGGTCGCCGAGGAGCCCGGAGTCGGTCTGGGCAGCCGGTTCGCCGGCATCTTGGGACCAGACCCGGGTCCGGTGCTCGCCGCCGCCCTGACCGACAGCGGCGCCCACGCGAAGATCAAGGTGGCCGGTCACCCGACTCCATTGTGGTCGGTCGGGTCGGCACCGGACCGCAGCGCGTACGCGGGTGAGGCGATGGGCGTGTGGCTGTGGCTGGTGGCGTGGCCGCCGAGCGCAGGGTATCTCCTGGCCGAAGACGTCACGCTGCGCGACCTGACGGTGTGGCTGCCGCCGGAGCTCGTATTCGGTGCGCCGTGCCCGTATCTGCATGGCGCGGCCTGACTGTGCCGGTCCAATGGGCGCGAGCACGAAGATTTGCGCACGTTGAGATGCATAACTCATACTCTGGGGTATCGCACGACGACAGCCTGGTGCGTCGTGGGGAGGGGAAGGCCCGCGATGGTCAAGAAGATTCTCACCTGGGGCGGACTCGCCTTCGTCATTTTCTATATTGCCTACAATCCCGCCTCCGCCGCTGACGTGATGAAGTCACTGGGCGGCACGCTGCGCGACATCGGCCAAGGTTTCGGCGACTTCTTCACCAACCTTGTAGCCTGACCAGCATGGGCAGCGGACCCGACTCACCTGTCGGCCCGGACGACCCCGACCGGTGGCGCGGGGAGGAGGAAACCCAGCGCATACCGCGACCCGGTGCCGACGACGATTCCCAGGGCGAGGGGGGCGACGGCACCGGCAGCTTCACCGGGGGGCCGGACGAGGCGGTGCCCGGCTGGGATGAGGATGGGACGCAGGCGCCGCGCGGGGCGGCCGACGACGAGCCCGACCCGGGCGACTACGGCCCGCCGCCTGGCCCGGGTGACCTGCGCGAACCGCCTCCCAGCATCGACGAGGAGGAGCTTGTCGGCCTGCACTACGCCGGCGAGGACCCCGGCATGCCGATCGGCCCACGCCGGGTCATGCCGCTGGAGGACGAGCCGAGCAGCGTGGTCGCCCGCTACCTTTTCCCGACCGAGCGCTACCGTGGTGAATGGAAGCGGCACTGGATCCACCTGCAGAACGTCTTCCTGATCGCGTTCCTCGCCACTCTGCTGCTCGGGTTCCTGACCGGGTTCACCACCCGGAACAACCAGCCCGGGCTGACCACCGTGATCGTGCTGATCTGGCTCTTCGTGGTCTTCTGGGTGGCCTGGCGGGTGGCCGACTGGTACTTCGACCGGTTCATCCTGACCAACAAGCGGGTGATGGTGGTGAACGGCATCATCACCCGCCGGGTGGCGATGATGCCGTTGCTGCGGGTAACCGACATGAAGTACGAGCAGTCCCCGCTGGGCCGGATGCTCAACTACGGCACGTTCGTGCTGGAGTCGGCGGGCCAGGAGCAGGCGCTGCGGGAGATCAAGCACCTGCCCAACCCGAACGAGCTCTACCTGCGGGTGGTCGAGGAGATGTACGAGCCGCAGGCGGTCGAGGCGCGGCTCGGGCGCAGCGCCGACGCGGTCGAGGCCGAGGACGCGTAGGCCCGACCCCGGCAGAGGTCGTCTGATCGTCGGGGAAAGCGCTACCTTCTACCGCTGGCTGTTTGTGCGCCGGCTGTGGCACCCTGACCTGGCGTAGCGCGAAGCACATGGCGGTGGCGCGCGAGCACGGGGAGGCGACGGGTGTCGGGCAGGTCCTCGATCGAGGATGATTTCCGCGAGTTCGTCGTGGCCCGGTCCGCCGCGCTGCTGCGCACCGCGTACCTGCTCGCCGGCGACTGGGCCACCGCGGAGGACCTGCTGCAGACCGCGCTGACCAAGACCTACCTGGCCTGGAAGCGGCTGGGCGAGATCGAGGCGGTCGAGCCGTACGCGCGGCGGGTGCTGGTGAACACCGCGACCAGCTGGTGGCGGCGGCGCTGGCACGGCGAGCGGCCGACCGAGGTGCTGCCCGAGCGGGCCGCCCCGGACCAGCTGGAGGAGCAGCTCGAGCGGGACGTGCTGTGGCGGCACGTCAAGGCGCTGCCGGCGCGGCAGCGGGCGGTGCTGGTGCTGCGCTTCTACGAGGACATGTCGGAGGCGCAGACCGCGGCGCTGCTCAAGATCTCGCCAGGCACGGTGAAGAGCCAGACCTCGCGCGCCCTGACCACCCTGCGGCACCGGCTCGCCGCCGAGGGCGTCGACCCGGACCGGCTCAGCCAGGCGCCGCCGGTGGCGGCCGGGGCACTGGGCGTACCCGAGGGCGCGGCTCCACCACTGCCCAGTCCGCGCCGCGGCCACGGTGGTCCGGCGGCGCCGCGGAAGCGCGCCCCGGCCATGCCCGCGAGCCGCACCCCGTTGCCGCTGGCCCGCCCGAGCGCGGCACCGGCCGAGTAGCCGGCCGGCGAGTAGCCTGCGGGCCGAGTAGCCGGCCGGGCCGGGTGCCGGCCGGGCAGCGGCCCGGTCCGCCGCGGCCGGCACTTGGGTTGAGGCCGGCTGGGCCGTACGGGCGGCAGCCGAGCCGGCACGACCGTCACTTTTAGACACCGAACCGGTGGTTTCGGGTTTGCCCGCGCCCCGTCGAGATACGGTGACGGCGATGCGCATCGACCTGCACACCCACTCCACCGCCAGCGACGGCACGCTGACCCCGGCCGAGCTGGTCCGGGCCGCGGCCGCGGCCGGGTTGGACGTGGTCGCGCTGACCGACCACGACACCACCGCCGGCTGGGCGCCCGCGACCGCCGCGCTGCCCGAGGGCCTGACCCTGGTCCCCGGCGCCGAGCTGTCCTGCCGGTGGTACGGCGGCGTGGACCGGGGCTTCGATCCGCCGATCCCGCTGCACCTGCTGGCCTACCTGTTCGATCCGGCGGATCCGGCGCTCAGCGGCGAGCTGACCCGGATGCGGGAAGCCCGGGAACGGCGGGCCGAGCGGATTGTCGAGATGCTGCAGGCCGACGGCATCGACGTCAGCTGGGCGGAGGTGTACACGTACGCCAACGGGGCGTCGGTCGGGCGGCCGCACATCGCGCAGGCACTCATCCGCCGTCGCTTGGTGGCCAACAGCGACGAGGCGTTCGCCCCGCAGTGGCTGGGCCGGCGCTACCGACTGCCCAAAGAGGACATCGACGTGTTCACCGCGCTGCGGTTGGTGCGCGGCGCGGGCGGGGTGGTGGTGTTCGCCCACCCGCGGGCGACCCGGCGCGGCCGGGTGGTCCCGGACGAGCTGATCGTGGAGATGGCCGAGGCCGGGCTGACCGGGCTGGAGGTCGACCACGAGGACCACTCGCCCGAGCAGCGGGCAGCGGTACGGCGGCTCGCCGCCGAGCTGGACCTGGTGGTCACCGGCTCCTCGGACTTCCACGGCAGCCACAAGACGGTTCAGCTCGGCGCCAACACCACGGCGGCCGAGGAGTACGAGCGGCTGATCGCCTCGGCGGTCAGCGCCACCCGCCCGGTTCTGGCCACCAAGGACCGGCCCGGATAGGCGGTGCTGTCGCACGCGGATGGCAGGATCGGCGCATGCGACCGGCCAGAGAGACCGGACCTGAGCAGCTCGGGTTCGAGGGCATGCCCGAGCGGCTGTTCGTCTGTACGCCGAGCAAGCTGGCGACGTTCGAGGATTGCCCCCGGCGGTACCGGTACGCCTACGTGGACCGACCGGCTCCGCCGAAGGGCCCGCCGTGGGCGCACAACTCGCTCGGCGCCAGCGTGCACACCGCGCTGCGCAACTGGTTCGGGCTGCCGCGGCAGCGCCGCCGTCCGCAGGCCCTGCCGGTGCTGCTCAAGGCGACCTGGGTGCGCGAAGGCTACCGGGACCAGACCCAGGAGCGGGCGGTGTTCCGGCGCGCCCTGAGCTGGCTGGAGTCCTATGTGGAGACGTTGGACCCGGACGCCGAGCCGCTCGGCGTGGAGCGGATGATCGGTGCGCGGACCGCGGTGCTGGCGCTCAACGGGCGGGCCGACCGCATCGACGCCCGGACCGGCCCGGACGGGCCGGAAGTGGTCATTGTGGACTACAAGACCGGCCGTGCCACACCGGGCCCGGACGACGCCCGGGGCTCGCAGGCACTCGCGCTCTACGCCTACGCGGCCCGGCGGGTGTTCCGCCGGCCATGCCGGCGGGTCGAGCTGCACCACTTGCCGACCGGGACGGTCGTCGGGCACGAACATACCGACGAGTCGATCGCGCGCACGGTCGGCCGGGCCGAGCGGACGGCGAAGGACATCCTCGCCGCCGAGCGCGCGGTCAGCGCTGGCGCCGACCCGGAGCAGGCGTTCCCGACCAGGGCCGGGTCCTGGTGCGGCTGGTGCGACTACCGGGCCGTGTGCCCGGCCGGCGCCAGCGTGCCGGCGCGCGAGCCGTGGGCCGCGGTGGAGCAGCCGGTGGGCGGCTGATCCTTGCGCGCCTCGTCGCGCGGGGCTGAGCCTTGCGCGCCGCCGCGCAGGCGGCTGCAGGCTAGCGCGACCTGGCCGCGGGCTTGCGCGACCCGGCCGCAGGCGGCACGATCGGCGCCAGACGCGAGACCGCCTCGCGTTCCTGCTGGAACAGGGGAGGCCGCGTGGCGGCACCCGTCACCACTGAGACATACCGGCTGACCGCGCGGGATCGGCGGGCGCGGTGGTCGACCGCCGGGGCGTACGTTGTGCAGGGTCTGTGCTTCGCCACGGTGCTGACCCGGGTCCCCGCACTGAAGGACAAGTTCGGCTTCAGCGACGGTGAGCTTTCGCTGATCCTGCTCGCCGTGCCGGTGGTCGCGGGCGCCGGCAGCATGCTGGCCGGCGCGCTGGCGGCCCGGCTCGGCAGCGCACTGGTGCTGCGGGTCGCCGGGCCGAGCGTCTGCGCGGCGATGCTCGCCATCGGCGCCGCCGGCTCCCGCCCCCTGCTGTTCCTCGCCGTGGCCGCGTTCGGGCTCGCCATCGGGGCGGTGGACGCGACCATGAACATGCAGGGCGTGGCGGTGCAGCGACGGTACGGGCGCAGCTTGCTGATGTCCTTCCACGGTGCCTGGAGCATCGCCGGGATCGCCGGCTCGCTGGCGACCGCCGGCTCAGAGCGCGTCGGGCTGCCCCTGGTCGCCGGAATCGCGGTGGTCAGTGTGGTCGGCGCCGCCGTCGGCCTGGTGGCCGGGCCGTCGCTCCTGCGCCGGGACGAGGAGCGAGCCGCCGCCCCGGAACCGGGCGGTTCCGGCGCTGGGCACTCCGGTTCGTCGCCGTGGCGCCCGATCCTGCTCATCGGCATCGCCGTCACCATCAACTACATCGCTGACTCGGCGACCTCGAACTGGAGCGCCGTGTACATACGGGACGCGCTGGATGGCACGCGGAGCGTCGCCGCGCTCGGGCTCGGCGCGTACCTGACCTGCCAGGTGCTCGGCCGTATCGTCGCCGACCGGGTGGTGGGCCGGTTCGGCGCGGCCCAAACAGTCGCCAGCGGGGCGGTGATCGGGGTGTCGGGCATGGCGATGGTGGTGGTCGCGCCGAACCCGGCCACCGGCATCGCCGGCTTCGCCATCGTCGGCGCCGGGCTGTGTGTGGTCGTGCCGCAGTCGTTCTCCGCGGCCGGCGCGGTCGACCCGGGCGGCACCGGCGTGGCGATCGCCCGGGTCAACCTGTTCAACTACGTCGGCTTCGTGGTCGGCGCCGCGCTGATCGGCGCGGTGGCGGAAGGGGCGAACCTGCGGCTCGCCTTCGCCGTGCCTGCGGTTCTCATGCTCGGCATAGTCGCCCTGGCCCGGGACTTCTCCACGCGCTCCATGGCCTCCTTGTAGATCGGGCCCTCGTACAGCTGGCGTGGCAGCATCGCCAGGGTAAGCCGCAGCGCCCGCACGGACAGCGATGCGGTGAGGTCGGTGGTCGGCAGCCCGGGCATCCCGTACATCCGCCGCGCCCACCCGGGCAGCAACGCGAACGCCGTGGCCGCGAGCCCGAACCAGCCCAGCCGTGCCGGGGTCAGCCCGAGCCGCTTGGGCATCGGCGGGGCGGTGAGGAAGAGCAGGGCATCCGCCGCCTCGCGGGTCACCCGCAGCTTCGGCCGGATCTGGTCGTAGTACGCGGACACCTCGGCCGCCGATCCGGGCACCGTGGCGGGATCCAGCCCGACCAGGGCGGCCACCCGGCGTTGCTCGGCGTAGTACGCGTCGGCGTCCGCGTCGGAGAGGGCCACACCCGCCCGCCGGGCAGTGCTGAGGAACGACTCGACCTCGGTCACGTGCACCCAGCGCAGCAGCTCCGGCTCGTCGATCCGGAACGTCTCGCCGGTCTCTGGGTCGACCGCGGTCAGCCGGGCGTGCAGCGCCCGGATGCGCCGTCCGGCCTCCTCGGCCTGCGCCGTGGTGCCGTACACGGTCGTGCCCACGTACCTGACCGTGCGCATCAGCCGCCCCCACGGGTCGGACTTGTACGCCGAGTTCTGCGCCATGCCGGCCATGGCGCGCGGGTGCAGGCCCTGGAAGTACAGCGCTCGCAGGCCGGCCACCGCCAGGATCGGCTCGGCGTGCACCCGCCAGGTCACCGAGCCCGGGCCGAACAGCCCGAGATCGTCATCCGGTTCCGGGCGCCGGGTGGAGGCGGGTGGGGGCGCCATCAGTCTTCGGCACGGCGCGCCTGGCAGCCGGGGCACAGGCCCCAGAACGTCACCTCGGCCTCGTCGACCTCGAACCCCTGCGCGTTGGACGGGTCCAGGCAGGGCGCCTCGCCGATCGCGCAGTCCACATCGGCGACCATCCCGCAGCCCCGGCAGACCACGTGGTGGTGGTTGTCGCCGGTGCGGGCCTCATACCGCGCCGGGCTGCCCGCCGGCTCGATCCGCCGGGCCAGCCCGGCCCGGGAGAGCGCGCCCAGCACGTCGTAGACCGCCTGGGTGGAGACCGACTCGAGGCGTTGCCGCACCCGCCTGGCGATCTCCTCCACCTCCAGGTGGCCGCCCTCGGCCAGTACATCCAGGACGGCCAGGCGGGGCCGGGTCACCCGCAGGCCGTGGGTGCGCAGCGCCTCTTCGCCGGAGACCGCCGCCTCCCGCTCCGCCGGGGCCTCACCCACGGTTCCGTTACGCATACACTCATCGAACCACGCATGCTGGAACGCTTCAAGAAAAGCCCTGGTCAGGTGGTGGTGGCCACAGTGGTGGCGGCTCGGCCGGAACGAGATCGAACCGTGCTGGCTCAACCTGACGTGTCCCAGGTACGGGGACCGAGTGACGAACAAGGGAGGCCTGGTGTTCGAGGAGATCAACAACTTGCCGCTCCACCCGCTGGTGGTCCACGGCGCGGTGGTGCTGATTCCGCTCCTGGTCCTCGGCGCCGTGGTCTACGCCGTCGCGCCGCGGCTGCGCCCGCGCGTCAGCTGGGCGGTCGTCACGCTCGCTGTGGCCGCGCCGCTGGCCGCCCTGTTCGCCAAGCTCTCCGGTGATGCGTTCCGCCAGCGCCTGATCGACCGGAATGCCCTCAGCGGGGAGGTGCTGAATCGGGTCAACGACCACCGTTCCCTCGGCAACATCACGCTGTGGCTCACCATCGCGCTGGGTGTCGTCACCCTGCTGTTCGTCCTCGTCACCAGCCGGCGGTCGCGGAGCGTGCCGGTGTGGAGCGTGGTGGTGGTCGGGCTCGTCGTGGTCGGGCTCGCCGCGGTCAGCGGCTACTACGTCTTCCAGACCGGTGATCACGGCGCGCGGGCTGTCTGGGAAGGCTTCTGACCGCAGTCAGAACAGGATCCGCGAGCAGAGTACGCAGATAACGATCAGCAGTACGACGCCGACGACGGCGCCGACGCTCAGCGTGACTTTGTGTGCGTTCTGCTCTGCGGCGTCCAGCTCCGCGTGGTCCTGCGGGGGAAGCTGGCGCGGGGGTGGCGGCTCGTACTCCACCGGGGGACGCCACCCCGGCGGTGGCGGCACCGTGGCCGGCGGGCCGGAGTAGGCGGGGCCGGGCGGACGCGGCCCGGGGGGC
>JADGHA010000151.1 GCA_019689695.1 Micromonosporaceae bacterium
TTTTCGGGGGGGGGCCCCCCGCGGCGGGGGGGGGCCCATCTGTCCATGAGGGATCAGGCGGTGCCACCGCCACCCGGCTGGACCACGCCGTTGACGGTGAGCGTGTACGGGGCGTACTGCCCGACCTGCTCGGTCGGCTCGTCGTAGGCGACCACTGCCACGACCGTCTTGAACGGGGCGAACAGCACCAGCGGGAGCCGCCCGAGGTCAACTGTGGACTTGCCGTTGAACTCGATCTGGAGCGCCACGTTGTGCTTCTCGTCGAGTCCGATCAGCCGCAGGTTCCAGTTGTGCACCTCGATCGCGCGGATCTCGGTCGGCGAGTCGAACGGCTCCAGGCTCGACCCGTCGCTGACCTGGGTGGCACCGACGGTCACGTCGTCGACCATCAGCCCACCCTCGTTGACCCCGCCGTCGCTGACGTACCGGAAGCCGAGCAGGATCGTCTGGCCGGCGTACGCGGACAGGTCGAACGAGTGTGGCTCGAACCCGTTGGTCGTGCCGTTGAGGCCCGGCCCGAGCGGCGCGTCGACCGTCTTGTCACCGGGGATCGCGGTGTAGGTCGCCCCACCGTCCGTGGAGACCACGACGTAGGCGTAGTCGAAGCCGAACTCGGCGCCGTACTTGGCGAGGAAGCGCAGCGTCGGGTCGTCGGTGGGAACGGTGACCTCGGTGATGGCCGCCGAGTCCAGGTTGCTGGCATTGCCGGACCACAGCACGGAGTTGCCGGGTCGGTCCGGATCGTTGGTTACCGTCGTCCACTGCAGCGGGATCGGCGGCAGCGTGGCGGCGCCCTTGAAGGTCAGTGACCGAAGCTTGCTTCCCTTGAGGACGGTGCCGTTGGCGTCCTGCAGCGGTACGAAGTCCGCACCGTTCGGCGCGGCGCCCGGGGTCTGGTACGCGGCCGGGTTGGCCAGGTTCACCGTCGACCGCAGGCTCGGCGTGGTCACCCGGCTCTTCGGCACGCCCAGCATGATGCCCTTGCTCGAGTCGCCGACGATCTTGTCGACCAGCACCATGGTCTGGAAGTCGTGCAGGAACTTGTACACGTCATTGACGCCCTCGGTCTTCAGCAGGGCCGCGAGGCTGGCCAGCCCTTGCCGCTCACCGTCGCGGTGGAACCGGGACATGAAGTCGGTGCCGTAGCGGTCGTTGAGGAACAGCATCAACGAGTACGCGTTGCCGTAGTCGGCCAGCACGGCGTTCGGGTTGCCTTCTCCCCACAGGTTGAGGGAGTTCTCCGGTCCACCGCAGTCCCGCGGGTTGGCGTTGAACGGGGTCTGCACGATGCCGAAGCCCTGGAAGCAGAACAGGTGGCTGTCGCCGCCCCGGTCGAACACGGTGCGGGTGCCGTCCACGTAGCCCACCAAGGTCTGCGCGAAGTCGGACAGCCCTTCGTTGACCCAGATGGTCTCGAACGGGTCGGTGTAGTACTGCAGCAGGTGCTGCCATTCGTGGGCGAACGTGCCCTCGTACAGGTGCGGGCGACCCGGACGGCTGGTGCACAGGTCGTCGGTCGGCTCGTCCGGCGGGTTCGCCCCGGTGCGGTGCAGCCAGTCGTACGCGTCGATGGTCATGACGTTGCGGTCAAGCAGTTCGTTGAACTGCGAGGAGAAGAAGCCCGCGATGTACGTGGGCGCCTCCGGGAAGGTGTAGAAGTTGTCGTCCCGCACGTTGTCGATGAGGGCGACGGTCTTGTCGCCGTCTCCGGTGTAGACGCCGCCGTTGCCGTTGGCGTCCGGTCCGAGGAGGGCGTTGGTGCCGTCCCGGTCTGGCGGCGTGCTGAACGCCGTCGTCTCCTTCGGGTAGATGTTGGTGTCGAACTCGTGGACGAAGTTCGCCACCTGCTCGTCGGTGATCTGCGTGGTGGAGGGGATCTGGTTGCGGCAGTCACCAGCCGGGAAGGAGATGTCGTTGGCGACCCAGACTTCGATCTTGTCGCCGACGCCGCGCAGTGTGTAGTCCTTGCGGTACAGGATGCCGTTGAAGTCGTCCAGGCCCAGCCACTGCCGGACGGTGCCCACCGGGGGAGTGGTCGCCGCCTGCAGGGTCTGCGCGCGGGCGCTCGCCTTCGGCGAGTACCGCTGGGGGGTCTTGACGGGCTTGCCGTCGAGCTTGAAGTCCTTGGCGTCCAGGGGGTTCAGTTCGCGGACGTCACTGGGTGGCGCGGGCTTGGCCGCCGCGGCCTGGGTGCTCTGCCCGGCGGTCGCGGGTGAGCCCGGAAGTACGGTAAGTAATGGGACTGCGAGGACGGTGGCTGCGGCCCCGACGATGCGGCTGCGTGCCATGGAACCCCTTTCCGGTGCATCGTGGCCCGGGTCTCGCGGTGAGGATCGCCCACATCGAGACATGCAAGGACCCGGGCATGACTACCCGTGCTTACCTGGCCACGCCCCTGTCGCGCAAGGGGTTCAATTGCCGAGTCAAAAATTGGCGGGTGGAACGGTCGTCGCCCATTCGGCCCACTCCGCGAGTGCGCCGTAGAGCCGGGCACCGGTTTCGGCCGCGATGCGCAAGGACTGCGTCTGCGGGCTGTCGCCGAAGTCCCCGCGGCCCTTTGCATCCGCATACGCCCGGTAGGTCGCGGCCGGCCGGACGAAGAACTCGGACTCCTCGGTGAGGTGCCGGCGCAGGTCCGCCGGCTCCCAGACGGGTACCTCTTGGCATGTCTCTGGGGACATGTCCCCTAATACATGTATCTCTGGAGGTATGTCATGAGCCGCCGTCCGGTACTGGTGACCGGCGCCACGGGTGGGATCGGGATGGCAGCCGTGCGCGTGCTGGTGAACCGGGGATATACCCGGTCTTCGCGACCACGCGCGGCGACACCGCCCCGTTGGCCGGCCCGCCCGCGCGTCCGCGGGGTGACGATGGACGTCACCGACCCGGAAGCGTCGCCGCCGCGGCCGAGCAGGTGAGCCGCGAGGCGGGCGACGGCGGCCTGCGCGCGGTGGTCAACAACGCTGGAGTGATCGTGCAGGGGGCCCCTGGAGCTGGTCCCGCCGGGTAGGTTCCGGATATGGACCACGGGAGACGCCGGGTCGTGCTGGACACCGACATCGGTTCCAATGTGGATGATGCACTGGCGCTGGGCATGCTGCTTGGCTCGCCCGAGGTCGAGCTGGTCGGTGTGACCACTGTGTACGGGGACACCGCGCTGCGCGCCCGGCTGGCCCGGCGGTTGGTCGGCCTCGCCGCGGCCGACGTGCCGTGCTACGCCGGGGCCCGGGAGACGCTGACCGGTCGCCCGGTGTGGTGGGCGGGGCACGAGGGCGCGCTCTTCGCCGACCTGGCGGCCGAGCAGGTCGCGGCCCGCCCGGCAGCAGATTTCCTGGTGGACGCGGCCCGGGAAGGCGGTGACCTGGACGTCATCGCGATCGGCCCGCTGACCAACATCGCCGCGGCGATCAAGGCCGGCGGCAAGTTCCGGCATGTCACCGTGATGGGCGGCCGTTTCACCGCCGACCAGCCGGAGCACAACTTCGCGGCCGACCCGGAGGCGGCGCGGGTCGTCTTCACCAGCGGAATCCCGGCGACGGTCTGCGGTCTGGAGATCACTGAGCAGGTGCGGATAACGCCGAATGAGCTGGTCCGTATCCGAGCCGCCGGTCGGATCGGCGTGGCACTGGCCGCCGAGGTGGAACAGTACTGGCGATATCGCGGCCAGCAGCACAACATCCCGCACGATCCGGTGGCGGCGTTGACGCTGCTGCGGCCCGACCTGTTCCAGACCGAGCCGGTCGAGGTGGCCGTGTCGACCGAGGAACCCGCGGGCCTGAGCGTCGCCACCGCGGCACCGTCGAGCCCGGTCCGGGTCGTCACCGCGCTGGATGCGACGGCCGTCGGCGAGGAGATCCTCGCCCGCATCTGTCAGTCGGCTTCGCCCCGGCGCAGCAGTTCGGCCAGCTGAGATGCGGGCGACGGCTGCGAGGCCGGTAGGTCCGACTGCGGTTCAGGGGACCGGTTAGGCGAATCTTGCGAGTCCGGAGGCGATGCGGGTCGGTCCTGTGCGTCGGGCGACGAGTCCGGTCGGTCCGGTGGCGAGGGATGCCGCTCCGGTGCCTCGGGCGAGGGTGGCGCTTCGAGCTGCCGGGGCCGCTCCGGCTGTGCCGGGGCCACCGTCACGGTCACCTCGCCGTCCAGGCTCTGCACGCGTACCGCCGACGCCCGCCCGCGGTACTCGACGGTCACCGTGATGGCCAGTTCGCGATCACGGCCGACCGCCCGCCGGGCCGCCTGGATCAGCTCCTCCACCACCGCGCTCGGGCTGGGCGGTGGGCCGGCTGCGCGGCGTCGAAGCTCCTCCATCCGAGCCATCCTGGCCAGCGCGTCGTCCAGGCCACCTCGCATCGAATCCGATCACCCCCTGCCAGAGTCTCAGCCTGTCCGGGTACCCGTGGCACGGTCCAGCGCCCGATCCAGCAGCACCAGCAGCGTGTCGCGCACGGAGAGCCGCTCGCGTGCGTCGAACGCCACCACCGGCACCGCCTCGTCGACGGCCAGCGCCCAGCGCACCTCGTCCAGGTCGTGGGCGAGCCGGCCGTCGAACGCGTTGACCGCCACCACGAACGGCAGGTTCGCCTGCTCGAAGTAGTCCACCGCCGGGTAGCAGTCGTCCAGCCGGGCGCTGTCCACCACGACCAGTGCACCGAGCGAACCGCGCACCAGGTCGTCCCACATGAACCCGAAGCGCGCCTGGCCCGGCGTACCGAACAGGTAGAGCTTAAGGCTCCGGTCGATGGTGACGCAGCCGAAGTCCATGGCGACCGTGGTCGTGGTCTTCGCCGACGACGGCCCCGGATCGTCGACGCCGACCGACACCGCGGTCATCTCCGCCTCGGTGGTCAGCGGCGCAATCTCGGAGATGGCGCCGACGGTGGTCGTCTTGCCGACGCCGAAGCCGCCGGCGATGATGATCTTGACCGGAATTGGCGGGGCGTCAGGAGATCGCACGGAGTCCACGGATCACTCGCTTGATGGTTTCGGGGTTGTGGGGGTCCGCGACGTCCGCCGTGTGGACGTCGAGGTGGCCGGTGGAGCGCAGGTCGCCGACGAGGATTCGGGTCACGCCGAGGTGCAGCCGCAGCCGGGCGGAGATCTCGGCCACCGACATCGGCTCTGCGCAGAGCGCCACGATTGCCCTCAGCTCCGGGGCGAGACCCGCCAGCGGGGCACCGGGACCGGACGGCCCCGGCCGGCGGGCGGTCACCTGCGTCTCCAACCTGATCTCCGGGTCCGCCGCCTCCACCCGGCCGGAGGTCAGCACGAACGGACGCAGTTCGCTCACCCCGCCCGGCTCCGGCTCCGGAGGCGGGCTCGGCGGCGGCTGGCGGAGGTAGGGGCGGATCCCGGGCGTGCGCTCCGGTCCCGCATCTGCCCCGGGCGGCTGGAGGCTCACGTCTGTACGGCGTTCTTCAGTTCTGCGACGAGCCGGGGGGTCAGCGCCGCGCCGGCCCGGTTCGCGAACAGCGTCATCTCGTACGCCACCGTGCTCAGGTTGGCGGATCGGTCCGCGATGACTCCCAGCACCGACCCGCTGCTGATGGCGGTGACCAGCAAATAGCCGCCGGCCATGTCGATGATCACCCGGTTCAGCGCGCCGAGCGAGTACCAGGTGGCCGCACCGCCGGCCAGGCTGGTCAGGCCGGAGACCACGGCCGCCAGCCGCTCGGCGTTGGCGCGGTCCTTCGTCGCCGACATGGCCATCAACAGGCCATCGGACGAGACGGCGATGGCCTCCAGCACTCCGGCGGTATTGGAGGTGAACGCGTCCAGCAGCCAGTTGAACGTCTTGGCCTCGGGACTCAGCTCCACCGTCGCGTGCGGACGCTCGCCGTTCGGGTGGGAGTGGGCGCTCGTCATCGTGTCTCTTCCTGTTCCGGCCGGTGGTCGGAGCCGACCTCTCGTAGGGCGCGGTTCACGCCGGACTCGAACTGTTCGACCAGTCTGCGTGCCTGCTCGGGATCTAGCGGTTGGTGGTCCACGGGCGGCGGTCCGGACCGCTCTCCGGCCGGCCACAGGGTGGCGCCGGGCACCCTGCGGGTCAGGGGCGACTTCCCGGCCGGGCTGACCGGAACGTCCACACGGGACCCGTTGACCATCTCGCCCAGGGCGCGCCGCACTCCGGCCTCGAACTCTTCGACCAGTGTTCGAGCCGAGTCCGGGTCACCAAAGGACCGCGTCGGCTCGGCCGGCCTCGGCGACGTGCCGGGGGGAAGCTGCGCCCCCCGTACGCGCCGCCGCAGCGCGGGCCGGGAGCGGGCGGCGTCCGCTGGCTCCGCGGTGGCGTTCGTCGCCGCCTCGCCCGCGACCGGGGCCCGGCTGGTCGCCGCCGGCTCAGTCGAGGCTCCGCCGGTCGCCTCCGGCTTGATCAGGGCCTCGCCGGCCGACGCTCTGCCGTCGCTGGGCGCTGCCGCCGGCCTGTCGCTGGGCGCGGCCGTCCGTACCGGGCGTTCGTCGGTGGCAAACGCGTTCCATGTTGGACCCGCTGTCAGCGTGCGGGTCGCACGCTCCAGCGCCGCCACGTCGAACGGCGGGTCAGTGCGGGTTGCGAGGGACGCCAGTGGCGCCGACGGTGCAGCGGGCAGTGCGGCCCGCGCCGGCGCGGTGGCGGGATCGATGAGGTGGAGAGTATTCGCCTCCGGCTCGAGCGGCACCGGTACAAGCATGTGCTGGGCCAGCTCGACGACGGCCGTGACGCCGCCGCCCGGCGTCGCAGACAGCGTGACCCCTATGCCGTGCCGTCGGGCCAGCCGGCCCACCACGAACAGGCCGAGCACTTCGGTCGGCGCCAGGTCCAGCCGCTCCCGGCGGGCCAGCCGGGCGTTCTCCTCGGCCAGCCGGTCCGGTGGCATGCCGAGGCCGTGGTCCACAATGGCCAGTTGGGCACCGGTGCCGGTGACGGTCCGGTTGGCGGTGACGGTGACCCGGGTGTGCGGCGGCGAGAAGTTGGTCGCGTTCTCCATCAGCTCGGCCAGCATCAGCACCAGGTCGCCCACCAGTGCGGGCGCCACCACGAGGTCGTCCGGGACGGACAGGTCGACTCTGGTGTAGTCCTCGATCTCGCCCAGCGCCAGCCGCACCACGTCGCCGAGCTGCACCGGGGCGACGTGCGGCTCCGCCCCGGCTGCGCCGGAGAGCACGACCAGGCTGCTCGCGCTGCGCCGCAGCCGGCTGGAGACGTGGTCGAGCCGGTACAGCTGCTGCAGCCGGCTCGGGTCCTGCTCGCCGCGCTCCAGCTGGTCGATGAGGGCGATCTGCCGGCCGACCAGGTTCTGCGTGCGCCGGCCGACGTGGCCGAACATCTGGGCCACGTTGCGTCGGCTGGCCACCTGCCGCTCGACCAGCCGCGCCGCGGTCTGCTGCACCCGGTCGAAGGCCCGGGCCAGGTCGCCGATCTCGTCCTGGGCCGCCACCTCGACCGGCGCCAGCTGGACCGGCATGGCCGCTTCGGACTCGTCGTCGGCGACCCGCTCCAGCTCCGCCTCGGCCAGGCCGGCCACCTGTTCCGCCGAGCGGGTGAGCCGGATCAGCGGCCGCACGACCGCGCCGGCCACCACGAGACTGAGCACCACCACCAGCAGCAGGACCGCGACGGACAGGCCAGCCGTGGCGTAGGCGAGGACGAGGGCCTGGCGCTGTTCGCTGGTCACCTGCGCGGTCACCTCGGTGGAGATCTTGCGCTCCACGAAACGCCCGAGGGTGATGAACGACAGCAGCGTAGGGAACAGGGTCGGCGCCGACAGGCGGCTGATGGTACCGACCGGGTCGGCGGGGTAGCCGGTGAGGAAATCCCTCCCGGCCCGCGCCTCGAACGCCTCCTGCACCAAGGTGTAGAGCGCGAACTGCTCAGGGGTGGCGAACGTCTGCACCCGCTCGACGCTGGCCTGCGTCGTGGCCATCACGCTGCCGAGCTGACTCATCGCGGCCGGGCTGCGGGTCGCCGCCGCGATCACCATGTACGCCGCGCCGGTGTTGATCCCTTCGTCCAGCCGCAGCACCGCGTCGAGGGCGACCACCTCCCGGCTGCCCAACGCGGACATGTCCAGCCGTTCGCCGAGATGCAGCGAGCTGATGAGGCGGGCGATGACCGTGCTGAAGGCGGCCATCGCCTGCTCCGGAGGCACCGTCCGGCTCAGCACCTGGCTGCGTATCGGGCCCAGGTCGCGGATCGCCTCGACCGCCGCCGAGACCTCGGCCGGCAGGTCCTCGCCGAGGTCGGCGCGCAGGTCTGCCATCCGGTCCAGGACCTTGGCCGTCTGCTCGGTCAGCTCCGACTGGTCGGCGATCTGGACCAGGTAGCCTGCGGCCTGCATCCGCTCCAGCTGCAGCTCCTGTACGAGCGCACCGACGCCGCTGGCGATCCGCATCGCGCGCACGGTCTGTCCGGCCCGGTCAGCGTGCCGGACCTGGTCGAGCACCAACGGGACGGTGAGAGCGGCGACCGCGAGCAGCGGGATCGCGGTAAGCAGCGCGAGCTTGCCGCGGATACGGACCTTACCGAGGATCACCGGACCGCCCCCACCCCGGAAGCCCGGCGCCGTCGGTCTCGCTGCGCAGCCCCGCTGGCGTGCTTACCAGCGGTCGCTCCACGGGCGCCGCGACCGGCTGCGGTTCCGCGGGTGGCCGCTGGTCCAGCGCCCTGCGCCGGAGCGGGACGTACGTGAGGACGACCGGCGTGGCCACCAGCAGCACCGCCAGCGCCAGCGCGGCCACCGCGGCGCGCTGCCGCCGGTCCAGGTCCCTGATCCGCGTGACGATCAGCTCGTCCAGCTCGGTGTAGATGGTGGTGCCGAGATCTGCCGCGGCGCGGTGCAGGTCGGCCTGCGCGCTGGCCAGCGGCGCCTGGTTGGGGACGAGCTGGTCCGCGCCCGGCGCGCTGGCCGCGCCGAACGCATCCATGCTGCGCTGGAACA
>JADGHA010000152.1 GCA_019689695.1 Micromonosporaceae bacterium
ACAGTGGTGCGGGACGGGTGCGGGACTGGGTGAGCGGGGCCGCCCGCGGGCGCCGCGGGCCGGGGCCGCGGCCCGGCGCGGACGGGGAGGAGCGGCCGCAGCCCTGACCGCCGCGGGTGGGGGCATACGATCACCAGCATGACCTCACCCTCCATGACCGAGTCCGAGCTGCGCGCCGCCATCGCGCGCGAACTGCCCGGAGTACGGGCCGACCTGGAGCGCCTGGTCCGTATCCCGGGCGTGGCGTTCGACGGCTTCGACCACTCCCACGTGGAGCGGTCCGCCCAGGCAACCGCCGAGTTGCTGCGCGGCTGCGGCCTGACGGTGGACATCGTCCGCGCTGGCGGCCAGCCGGCGGTCATCGGGCGGCGCCCAGCCCCACCGGGGGCGCCGACGGTGCTGCTGTACGCCCACCACGACGTGCAGCCGGTCGGTGACCGGGCGCGCTGGACCAGCGACCCGTTCGAGCCGGTGGAGCGGGACGGGCGGCTGTACGGGCGTGGCGCCGCCGACGACAAGGCCGGGCTGATGGCGCACGTCGCGGCCCTGCGCGCGTACGGCGACCAGCTGCCGGTGGGCGTGGTGGTCTTCGTCGAGGGCGAGGAGGAGTTCGGCTCGGAGTCGATCGAGCGGCTGCTGGTCGAGTACCGGGACCAGCTCGCTGCGGACGTCATCGTGATCGCCGACTCGGGCAACTGGGACGTCGGGGTACCGGCGCTGACCACCTCGCTGCGCGGGCTGGTGAACTGCTACGTGGAGCTGCGGGTGCTGAACGAGGCGGTCCACAGTGGAATGTTCGGCGGCCCGGTGCCGGATGCGCTCAGCGCACTGGCCCGCCTGCTCGCCACGCTGCACGACGACGCCGGAGATGTCGCCGTGCAGGGGCTGGCGAGCGGCCACGCGGCGCCGCTGGACTACCCGCCGGAGCGGCTGCGCGCGGAGGCGGGCATGCTCGACGGCGTCGGCTTCATCGGCACCGGGCGGCTGGTGGACCGGCTGTGGACCAAGCCGGCGCTGGCCGTGCTGGGCATCGACGCGCCGCCGACCGGCGAGGCGCCCAACGCGCTGGTGCCCTGGGCCAAGGCGAAGCTGAGCCTGCGGCTCGCGCCGGGCGACGATCCGAAGTCGGCGTACGCCGCGCTCTGCGCCCACGTGGAGAAGCATGCGCCGTGGGGCGCGCAGGTCTCGATGACCTTCGAGTCGGACGGCGCGCCGTGCGCGATCGACACCACCGGCCCGATGTACGACGCCGCACGGGCCGCCTTCCGGACCGCCTGGGACGGTGTGGAGCCGGTCGAGATGGGGGTGGGCGGCACGATCCCGTTCATCGCGAGCTTCATGGAGCTGTTCCCGGACGCCACGATCCTGATCACCGGCGTGGAGGACCCCTACTCCGGCGCGCACGGGCCGAACGAGAGCCTGCACCTGGGCGAGTTCGCCCGGGTCTGCCTGGCCGAGGCGCTGCTGCTGCGCAACGTGGCGCAGGCCGCCGGGTGACCGGCCCGGGCCGCCAGGCGGCGGGGGCCAGCCGCTGGACGGCCGCGGCCAGGGGCCGGGCGACCGGGGTCAGGGTCCTTGAGCGCCGGCCGGCTCGGGGCTAGGCTTTCGAACATGAGTACGAAAGAGGCCATTGCGCGGCTGGATGCCGCGGTCAGTGCACTGGGTGCGGTGGACCTGTCGGAGTGGTCCGACGAGACGCTGCGCGCTCACCTGCTCGAGCTGTCCGTCGCGCTGTGCCAGGTCGACGCGGCGCTGTCGCGGGTGGCGGACGAGGTGCGGGCCAGGGGCTTCCAGGTCGAGGAGCCGGCCCTGGCGGGGGGCTGACGACCCATTGGGGCCAGACCGGGATGGTGGCCGTCAGGAGATGGTCTTGTGCAGTTTGTGACGCTGGCAGCCACGTCGGCAGCCGTGGCGGCGGTCTCCGGGCGGCGAGCGAAGGTGGAGCTGCTTGCCACCGCGCTGCGCAGCCTGGAGCCGTCGGAGATCGCCGCCGGCGCCGCCTACCTCGCCGGGGAGCTGCGGCAGCGGCAGACCGGGGTGGGCTGGGCGAGCCTGCGCGGCCTGCCGCCGCCGGCCGAGGTGCCGACCCTCACCGTCGACGATGTGGACCGCGCGGTCGGTGAGATCGCGGCGGTCAACGGGACCGGCGCCCAGGGCCGGCGGCGGGAGCTGCTGGGCAGGCTCTTCGCCGCGGCCACCTCCGACGAGCAGGTTATGCTCCGCGGGCTGTTCACCGGCGAGCTGCGCCAGGGTGCGCAGGCCGGGCTGCTGGTCGACGCGGTCGCCAAGGCGGCCGGGGTTGAGCTGGCCGCGGTGCGCCGGGCGCTGCTGCTGGCCGGCGACCTGAAGACGGTCGCCGTCGCCGCGCTGACCGGAGGTGCGAGCGCGCTGGCCGCGTTCGCGCTGCAGGTGGGCCGGCCGCTGGCGCCGATGCTGGCGCAGAGTGCGTCCAGCGTGGCCGAGGCGCTCGCCACGACCGGTGTGCCGGCGGTGGTGGACGTGAAGCTGGACGGAATCCGGATCCAGGTGCACCGCTCCGGCGACGACGTCGCGGTGTTCACTCGCAGCCTCGATGAGATCACCCCGCGGCTGCCGGCCGTGGTGGCCGCCGTCCGCGCGCTGCCCGCCCGCGAGATCGTGCTCGACGGGGAGGCGATCGCGCTCGACCCGGCCGGCCGGCCCCGTCCATTCCAGGAGACCTCCAGCCGGGCGGCGACCCGTGGCGCGCGCCGCGCGGTGGCGGCCGAGGGTGCGGGCGGCGATTCGGCGCCGGAGAGCCCGGTCGGGGCGGCGCTCACGCCGTACTTCTTCGACCTGCTGCACCTGGACGGCACCGACCTGCTCGACGCGCCGGGGCGGGAACGCTGGGCCGCGCTCGCCGAGGCGGTCCCGCAGGGCCTGTTGGTTGGCCGGTCGGTCGCGGCCGAGGTGGCCGGCGCAGCGCGGGCGTTCGAGGCGGCGGTGGACGCCGGCCACGAGGGCGTGGTGGTGAAGGCGCCGGACGCGCCCTACGACGTCGGCCGCCGGGGCGGGGCCTGGATCAAGGTCAAGCCGCGGCACACCCTCGATCTGGTGGTGCTCGCCGTCGAGTGGGGGCACGGGCGGCGCAAGGGCTGGCTGTCCAACCTCCATCTGGGCGCGCGCGACCCGCAGACCGGCGGCTTCGTCATGCTCGGCAAGACGTTCAAGGGGCTCACCGACGAGATGCTGCGCTGGCAGACCGAGCGCTTCCTCGACCTCGCCGTGGCCCGAGGCGACTGGCTGGTGAAGGTACACCCGGTGCAGGTGGTCGAGGTCGCGTTCGACGGTGTGCAGGCCAGCCCGCGGTACCCGGGCGGTGTGGCACTGCGCTTCGCCCGGGTGGTGCGTTACCGGCACGACAAGACCGCCGCCGAGGCGGACACCATCGACACCGTCCGCGCCATCCACAAGGGACAGAAGTCAGAGGGCGGCTAACGAGCGGGCGTAGCGGATCCGGTGGTGCACGGCGAGCGCGGCCGCCTGGTCAGCGACCGGGATCCGCTCGGCGTACTGGTACGGCCCGTTGCGCACCGCGACCACAACCGCGCCGCGGACCACGGTGCGCCGCACGCGCAGGAACAGCAGGCTGAAGCCGGGCAGGACGGGGAAGGCGACGATGGCGAGCACCACCGCCCAGCCCGGCCGGCGCCGCTCGGTTGCCCACTGGTCGGTCACCGTCCACTCGCTGCCGCGCAGCGCGAACACCCCGGCCGGCGTCCACACCGCGGACGAGGTCACCCGGATCGCGCCGACCTGCGCGATCACCGGGCCGGCGGCGCCCGGCAGGTTGGCGCCGGGAGAGCCCAGACCTGCGACGCTCACGCCGGGGACGCGCGGGCGAGCAGCCGGTCCTGCGGCGGCGCGGGCCGGGAGCCGTGCGCCTCCCGGCGGGCCAGCCAGACCAGGCCGGCCAGGGTCAGCGCGGCGAACATCCACCACTGCACCACATACCCGGCGTTCATCCAGGCGTTCTCGTGCTCCACCGGCACCGGCACCAACCGCTTGTCGGCCGCCGGCTGCTGCTTGTCCAGCAGCACGTACGCGCCGTACAGCCGGTACGGCAGCTCATCGGCGAGCCGCGGCACGGAGATCCGCCGGGTCTCGATCCAGCCGTCCCGGCGGTCCACCCCGCTGGGCCGGCTCTCCGTCAGGTGCAGCCGGCCGGTCACCGTCACCTGCCCGCCCGGCGCGGCCGGGACGTCCGGCATCGCCGTGGCGCCGCCGCCCGCCGGTGGTGCGATCCAGCCGCGGTCGACCAGCACGGCAATCGGCTCCCCGCCCGCCTGCGCATCCCGCCCGGACCCGTCGGCGATCACCAGCGGCGTGACGACCTCGAACCCGACCCGGTCGTTGACGGTGCGCCCGCGTACCAGGATCTGGTTGTCCGTGTCGTACCGGCCGGTGGCGGTGACCCGGGTCCAGGCCGCACTCTCCGGTGGCGGCTGCCCGTCGGCGGACAGGACGGAGGTCAGCGGCGAAGCCTGGCCCCTTGCGGACGCGTCGATCCGGTCGTTGATCGCGCTGCGCTGGTGGTACCGGTCCAGCTGCCACAGGCCCAGCCCGACCATGACAGCGGCGAGGGCGAGCATGAGCGCGGTGAGGCCGAGCCACCGCGCGGTGAGCAGGAACCGGTACACACCGGAAGGTTACCCTCGTGACCTCGGTCACCCGGTCGGCGGATCGCGGGGGATGCGAAGGCGGGCGGGTGAGTTAGCGTGTACGCCGCGCGCGGCGGGGTGGGGACCGGTAGTGTGCGGCCCCGTGGATGGAGCCCGTCGGTTTCCGGCACTCACCGTAGCGACACCACGCCTGTACGTGCGTTCCCTGACCGAAGCGGACGAGCCCGCGGTCAGCGAGATCTTCGCGGACAAGCAGACCCAGCGCTGGCTGCCGTTCCCGAAGGAGTACGGGCCGATCGTCGGCGCCGCGTGGTGCGGGGAGACCGCCCGGCAGCGGCGCGACAGCGGCGACGGTGACCACTACGCGGTGGTGCGGCGCGAGGACGACCAGCTGGTCGGCTGCCTGTGGGCCAACCGCACCGACTGGCTGGCCCGGGTCACCGAACTCTCCTACGCGGTCACGCCGTCGGCGCGCGGGTTCGGGGTAGCCGCCGAGGCGGTGGATGCGGTCGCCGTCGCATTGATCCTGGAGCACGGCTTCCAGCGGATCGAGCTTCGGGTGGCGCCGGGCAACACCGCCTCCCGGCGGGTCGCCGAGAAGGCCGGCTTCACCTACGAGGGCCTGCTGCGCAACGCCGGCACCGTGCCCAGCGGCCGGGTCGACCTGGAGGTCTGGTCGTTCGTCGCGGCCGACCTCAAGCGGGGGTGACGTCAGGCGAGGATGAGTTCGCTGCGCAGCTCGTGCGAGCGGTCCGCGCGGGTCGCCTCGTAGTAGATCCGGTACCCGCCGGTGGGCAGCGCCACCACGCTGAGGTAGCGCAGCCCGCCGGGAGGGTTCGGCGAGCCGAGCGGCGGGTCGTCGGTGGCGACCAGCGGCTCGAACAGGCCGGTGTCGGTTCTCCTGCCCCGGGCCAGACCGGTGCGTTCCTCCCAGTTCTCGGCCGCGGTGGCCCGGCCGTCGTAGCTTGCGAGCACGCCGTCCGCGGCCGGCCAGACCGAGGTGACCCGTGCGCCGCGGGCGTCCCAGTGACCTGGTCGCCCGGCCAGGACCACGCCGACCCAGGCCCAGTCGACGCCGTTGGGGCTGGTCGCGTACCAGGTCGACATCCGGTCGGCGTGCTCCTCCGACTCCAGCGGGTGGCAGGACGCCCACAGGTGCCACAGGTCGCCGTCGCGCATGACGACCGGATCCTTCACCGCCATGCTGGCGTCGCCCGGAAGGACGGTGCGGGCCTCGGCCGACCCGAGGTGTTCGGGCGAGTCCGCCTCGAGCAGGTCCACCCGCCAGTGTTTCGAGTTCGGCGTGGACACGCTCACGTACATCCGCCACCGCCCCTCCGGTGTGACCAGGAGGGCCGGGCGTTCCAGGGAGGCGCCGCCGAACTGCTCCTTCACCACCTGGGTCACTGTCGTGAAGTTCACCCCGTCGGTCGACCGGGCGATTACGTTGGCGTACCCCCGGCCGCGCCGCAGGCCCCGGCGCAACCGGTACGCGAGGAAGATCTCATCGCCGACCAGGATCGAGCTGGGCGCGCCGGCCCACGCCTCCGGGTCCGCCTCTGGCGGTCCGGCGACGAGTACAGAGTTGTGCCAGCGGGGCAGGGGGATCAAGTGGGATGTGGCGGGGGACCCAAGTGGTCCGACGGTCACAAAGGCTCCCTCGTCAGGTGCGAGTCGGTCAGCCAGTCGGCGAACGAGGATCCGGTCAGCTCCTCCAGCAGCCGGATGTCCTCCGTGAAGTACGGGACCAGGGCGACCCGCTCGGCCCGGGTCAGCCTCGGCCGGCGCCCCGGCTGATGAGGGTCGCCCGATCCGGTCCCGTCCATGGTTTGCCGGTGCAGGACGCTGAGCAGCGGCTCGCGGAAGGCCCGCCGCACGGGGACCGGGAAATGGTGCCCGATCCGGCCGCCGGTGCGCAGCAGGAGCCGGACCATCGAGTTGAGCCGGGTGTTCGCCACGTGCCAGGACACGTTCTCCGCGGGTACGTGGTCGATGATGCCCGTCGCCACGCCGAGGAACGCGCAGACCCGGTCGAGGGTGGCCGCGGCCGAGTCGCGCAGGTCCCGGTAGCGCACGATGAGGATCTGATCCCACGGGAACAGGCGGAGCAGATGCTCCAACTGGCTGCCGTACAGGCCCAGCCCGATGTAGTGCCAGAACGGCGCCCACCCGGCGGCGCGCCGGCGCGGCTCGAGCTGGCAGGCCCGGACGAAGTCGGCCTCGGGCTCCAGCCCGGCGGCCCACAGGTGGGTCCAGTTGGAGTGCGCGCGGTCGACCGGGTCGCGCAGCACCAGGATCAGCTTCACCTGCGGGATCAGCTCGTGGATCCGCAGCTGGGCCTCCCGGGAGTACAGGTAGAAGGGGGTGGCCTCACCGCGGAGCGTGCCCGGTGGCGCGGGCGCGAACAGCGCCTCGTAGTCCTCGCGCCGCCACACGTTCTCCTGGTACGTCTGCACGTCGCCCGGGCCGCCCCGGGTGGGCGGCGGCCCGTCGGTGAGGAAGAACTTCGGTTCCTTCGTCTGGGGCAGGAACAGCTGGGGATGGCGCAGGAGCGCCGCGTAGAGCGCTGTCGTGCCCGCCTTCGGGACACCGGCGATCAGGAAGTCCGGCAAATTCCCACGTGATTGATGGGACATGCTACCTCGATGTGCTGCCTGATGGTGGTAGTGGTCTTCCCCGCGGAAGGGTGTTTAACCCTGTCCGGCCAGCCGCTGGCAGGATCGGTGCCATGTACGACCTGGCACACCACGGCGACGCGGAGGCGGGGCCGGGCCTGGTCGACCTCGCGGTGAACGTGCGGACCGGCCCGATGCCACCCTGGCTCGCCGAGCCGCTGGCCCGGTCGCTGGCCGACCTGGCCCGCTACCCGGACCCGCGGCCGGCCGTCGCTGCGGTGGCCGCCCGGCATCGGCGTCCGGACGACGAGGTGCTCCTCACCGCCGGTGCGGCGCAGGCGTTCGTCCTGGTCGCCCAGGCACTGCGTCAGGCGCGTCACCCGGTGGTGGTGCACCCCCAGTTCACCGAGCCGGAGGCCGCACTACGTGCGGCCGGTCACCAGGTCTCGCGGGTGCTCCTGCGCGCCGACACCGGGTTCCGGCTCGATCCCGAGCTGGTGCCGCCAGAGGCCGACCTGGTGATGCTGGGCAACCCGACCAACCCGACCTCCGTCCTGCACCCGGCCGAAACCATCGCCCGGCTCGCCCGGCCGGGACGGGTCCTGGTCGTGGACGAGGCGTTCGCGGACACCGTGCCGGGTGAGCCGGAGTCGCTCGCGGACCGCCGGGACCTGCCGGGAGTACTGGTGGTGCGGAGTCTTACCAAGACCTGGGGCCTGGCCGGGCTGCGGGTCGGATACGCGCTCGGCGAGCCGGCGCTGCTGCGGCGCCTCGCCGCCGTGCAGCCGCTGTGGCCAGTCTCCACCCCGGCCATCGCGGCCGCCGTCGCGTGCGCCGGCCCGCAGGCCGTCGCGGCCGCCGAGCAGATCGCCCGCCGGACCGCCGCCGAACGCGCCCATCTGGTCGCGCGGTTGGAGAAACTGCCGGGGGTACGCGTGGCGGGGGAGCCGGCCAGCTCGTTCGTGCTGGTCCGGATCGACGGCGCCGACCGGATCCGGCTGGCCCTGCGGGAGCGCGGCTTCGCTGTCCGGCGGGGCGACACTTTCCCGGGCCTGGGCCCCGACTGGCTGCGCATCGCGGTGCGGGACACTGCCATCACCGATGCGTTCGCCGACACCCTCGCGGAGCTGGTCACCGATGCTTGAGCAGACGATCGCGGCGATCCGGCCGCTGGACACCGAGGCGATGGCCGCGGCCCGTGCGCTGCACGCCCGGCTGACCAAGCCGGCGGGCTCGCTCGGCGCGCTGGAGGAGCTCTCGGTACGCCTGGCCGGCCTGGCCGGCGCCTGCCCGCCGCCGCTGCCCGAGCCGGCCGCCGTGGCGGTCTTCGCCGGTGACCACGGCGTGTACGCCCAGGGCGTCACCCCGTGGCCGCAGGAGGTCACCGCGCAGATGGTGGCGAACATCCTGGCCGGCGGGGCGGTGGTCAACGCGTTCGCCCGGCAAGTCGGCGCTTCGGTCACCGTGGTCGACGTCGGGGTCGCGGTGGCCGTCGACGGCCCTGCCGACGGGCTGGTGGCCGCGAACGTCCGCCGGGGCACCCGGGACATGACCGTGGCGGCGGCGCTCACCCGGGATGAGGCCATCGCCGCGCTGGAGGTCGGCATCCGGGTCGGCGGCGCACCTGGGTGTTATACACAACAACCCGCC
>JADGHA010000153.1 GCA_019689695.1 Micromonosporaceae bacterium
GGCTGGGCATCCACGCGTGCGCCCAGGTGCCTCCGACCCTGGACACCCACTCCTTGGGCGGGCGCAGCGGTGGCTCGGGGTATCGGGCCGGGTCGGGCAGGTCCGGGGCGGACTTCACGCCGGACGCCGCCATCTCCTTTTCCAGCCAGCGCAAGGCGGACTCGCCGGTGGATGGCGGTTCGCCGTCGGCCAGCAGGACCGGCAGGGCATCGGTGCCCAGTTGGGTCCACTCGTCTCGCCAGGCGCGGATTCGTCGCCACGCCTCCGTGGTGATCGGGCCGCCGCTCGGGCTCACCGCCAACCCGTCGCGCAACGTCCAGGAACGGGACCGGCCGCGCAGGATGGGCCCGGCCAGCAGCCTGCGCAGCATCTCGGGGCTGCCGATGTCCAGGCCCTGTTCCCAGTACGCGGTGTAGAGCACCCGCCGGACGTCGGCCCCGACGCCCGCGCCATAGGCTTCCGCGTACCCGGACACCGCCGCCTCGGTCCTGGATATCGCGCGGGGGGTCGTCCACAGTAGCCGCTCATCTGGCGTCGCCAGATCGGCCACCGCTGCCATCTGCCGCTCCAGTGCGGCGCGCTCGGGCGGACCGAGGACCAGTCCGGTCGCGGGAACGCGGCGATCCCACTCGACGGCGCGCCAGTCGACCTCGATCGCGGCGGCGGCGAGCGCGTCGACCCGCCGGCTCGCCAGGTAGCACCACGGGGATGTGAAGTCGGCATAGATAACGATGCCCATGCTTACCACCACCGGACGAGGGCTTTTAACTAAGACGATAGTCAAAAATACCCGTGGTCGGAAGCGGGTGTGAGCGGCGAGACGGCGGCGTCGCAGCTGCCACCCGACCGGTGGCCGGTGCGCCGAGCCATGAACACGAGTCGCCGGTCAGCATGGCACCCGCCCAATGGCGGTTTCCGGCCGCCAGCGGGTCGACGGCGGTACTGTCACGCGGGCTCGAACAGGCAGCCCGCGGGCTGGTCCGGGCGGAAGGCGGTCAGCCCGGCTGCCGCCGTGCCCGGCGACCCCCCGCGCGGGTGGACCGCCGCTCGCTCACGCGGCCGGCCTGCGGGTGTGCGCGCGCCGCTGTCGCCCCGCTCGCCGCCTCCTGGTCCTTGGCGGCGAGGTGGGCCACGCACAGATGGGGTTCGACAAAGGGGTCGAGCCGCCTGGCCTCGATGGGCGCGTCCAGCTCGGCGAGCATGCCCTGCATGAGCCCCAGGTGGATGGCGCAGACCACCTCGCGGTGCTCCTCGGCCGCCTCGCGGAACGGGCAGTGGTGCAGCAGGATCTTCCGCTGCCGCCCGGTGGTGACCGCCTCCGGCGCGAACCCGATCTCGCCGAGCGTGCTGACCAGCTGGTCGGTCGCCGCGCCGGCGTCGAGCCGGCGGAACGGCGGTGGCCGGTCGACCAGGTACCGACCCCAGACTCGGCCGGCCTGCGCGGCGGCCAGGGAGGGTTGCGCGGCCTCGGCCGCGACGTAGCTGGCGAGGATCTCGGCCAGCAGCCGGTAACTGCGCCGGCCGGTCCGGGCGGCTCCGGGCCGGGCCAGGTACATGCTGCGGGGGCGGCCGGGCTGCTCGCGTTCCTCGGTGGTCCGGTCCGCGAGGCCGGCCTCGACCAGGGCGTCGAGGTGGAAGCGGGCGGTGTTCACGTGCAGCCCGACCTGCCGGGCCACCTCGCCCACCCCGAGCGGCTCACCGGCCTGCTGCAGCACCTCCAGCACACGAGCCCGGCTCTCGCCCAGTGCCGGCACCGGGCCCTCCTCGGCGTGCAGCAGATCTCGGACACTCATCCGCCTATTTTTGCTTAGAATCATGGTAGAAACAAACCCGGCTCGCCGACGCATGGACGGCCGCTCGCGGGGTACGGCTCTGCCCCTTCGTCCAAGACATCCCGTGAAGACGAGGTGGTCGCCGGTGCCCGCGAAAAAGACGGCAGCTCAGCCGGGGCGGCAGCCGCTGGCCCCGTTGCTGCCGCACGGCGAGCCGGTGGAGGCGCTGCTGCGCAGGTCGCAGTATTTCATGCCGGGCGAGTCGTCGCCCGACTACCGCGAGGTGCACCGGCGCGGTGGTCGCGGCGCGGAGGAGTTCTACCGGGAGCGGTGGCGGCACGACAAGGTGGTGCGCTCCACCCATGGGGTCAACTGCACCGGCTCGTGCTCCTGGAAGGTGTACGTCAAGGACGGCATCATCACCTGGGAGACGCAGCAGACCGACTACCCGTCCATCGGCCCGGACTCCCCGGAGTACGAACCGCGTGGCTGCCCACGCGGGGCCTCCTTCTCGTGGTACACGTACTCGCCGTCGCGGGTCCGGTATCCCTACGTTCGCGCGCCCCTGCTCGAGCTGTGGCGCCAGGCCCGGGCGCGGACCGCCGACCCGGTGGCGGCCTGGGCGGAGATCACCGGGGATCCGGCCAAGGCGGCGCGGTACAAGACGGCCCGGGGCAAGGGCGGGTTCGTCCGGTCGACCTGGCCCGAGGTCGTCGAGCTGGTGGCGGCCGCCCATGTGCACACCATCAAGCAGTACGGCCCGGACCGGATCGTCGGGTTCTCCCCGATCCCCGCGATGTCGATGGTGTCCTACGCCGCGGGGACGAGGTTCCTGTCGATGATCGGCGGCACGATCCTGTCGTTCTACGACTGGTACGCGGACATGCCGATCGCCTCCCCGCAGGTGTACGGCGACCAGACCGACGTGCCGGAGTCAGGAGACTGGTGGAACGCCGCCTACCTGATCATCTGGGGCACCAACCTGCCCATCACCCGCACCCCGGACGCGCATTTCATGACCGAGGCGCGCTACCGCGGCCAGAAGGTGGTCGTGGTCAGCCCGGACTACTCCGACCACACCACGTTCGCCGACGACTGGCTGCCGGCGGCTCCCGGCACCGACGGGGCGCTGGCGATGGCGATGGGGCACGTCATCCTCAGCGAGTTCTTCCGCGATCGCCAGGTGCCGTACTTCACCGAGTACGTCAAGACCTACACCGACCTGCCGTTCCTGGTCACTCTGCGCGAGCACGACGACGCCTACCTGCCCGGCCGGTTCCTGACCGCGGCCGACCTCGGTGAGCGCTCGGAGGGCGCAGCGCACAAGACAGTGCTGCTGGACGCGCGGACCGGCGAGCCGGTGGTCCCCAATGGATCGCTCGGGTTCCGGTACACCGACTCCGGGATCGGCCGGTGGAACCTGGAGCTGGACGGTGTCGACCCGGTGTTGACGCTGTACGGCAGGCACGACGAGGCCGTCCCCGTGGACCTGCCGCGCTTTGACGTCGGCGAGACCGAGGGCGGGTCGGCGATCCGCCGTGGGGTTCCCGCGGTCCGCGTCGCCGGCCAGCTGGTGACCACGGTGTTCGACCTGCTGATGGCGCAGTACGCGGTGCGCCGCGACGGCCTGCCCGGCGAGTGGCCGTCCGGCTACGACGATGCCGCGCAGCCGAACACGCCGGCCTGGCAGGAGCGGATCACCTCGGTGCCGGCGGCCGCGGCGGTCCGGGTGGCCCGGGAGTTCGCCCGCACCGCGGAGCTGTCCCGCGGCCGGGCGATGATCTGCATGGGCGCCGGTACCAACCACTGGTTCCACTCCGACCAGATCTACCGGAGCTTCTTCACGCTGACCATGCTGTGCGGGTGCCAGGGCGTCAACGGGGGCGGCTGGGCGCACTACGTGGGCCAGGAGAAGGTCCGGCCGCTGACCGGCTGGTTCACGCTGGCCTTCGGGCTGGACTGGCAGCGGCCGACCAGGCACATGACGGGTACCGCGTACTTCTACACGCACACCGACCAGTGGCGGTACGAGAGCTTCAGCGCCGACGAGCTGGCCAGCCCGCTGGGTTGCGGCCTGTTCCGCGGCCGCAGCTTCATGGACTGCCTGGCGCAGGCATCCCGGCTGGGCTGGACGCCGTCGCATCCGGCGTTCGGGCGTAACCCGCTGGATTTGGCCGACGAGGCTGCCCGCGCGGGCCGCCCGCTGGCCGAGCACATCGTCGAGGAGCTGCGGGCGGGCCGGCTGCGGTTCGCCGCCGAGGACCCGGACGCGCCGGAGAACTGGCCACGGGTGATGACGGTGTGGCGGGGCAACCTGCTCGGCTCGTCGGGCAAGGGCATGGAGTACTTCATGCGGCACCTGCTCGGCACCGAGGACGCGGTCCGCGCTCAGGAGTCACCGCCGGGCCTGCGGCCGGCCGAGGTGCGCTGGCGGCACGAGGGCCCCCGCGGCAAGCTCGACCTGCTCACCACGATCGACTTCCGGATGACCAGCACCTGCACCTACGCCGACGTGGTGCTGCCGGCGGCGACCTGGTACGAGAAGTACGACCTGTCCAGCACGGACATGCACCCGTTCGTGCACTCGTTCAACCCGGCGATCGCGCCGCCGTGGGAGTCCCGCACAGACTTCGACGTGTTCCGGCTGATCGCCGAGGAGTTCTCCCGGTTGGCCGCCATCCATCTGGGGAAGCGCACCGACGTGCTGGCCGTACCGCTGATGCACGACACACCGGACGAGATGGCGCAGCCCGGCGGGCGGGCGCTGGACTGGAAGGCCGGCGAATGCCAGCCGGTGCCGGGTGTGACGATGCCGCGGCTGGTGGCGGTCGAGCGGGACTATCCCGCGGTGGCGGCGAAGATGGCCGCGCTCGGCCCGCTGGTCGACCAGCTCGGCACCACCACCAAGGGCATCACCTGGACGCCCAGCCAGGCCGTCGACCAGCTGCGCCGGAGGAACGGCGTCATCCGCGGCGGCGTGGCCAGCGGGCGGCCCTCGTTGGAGCGCGACATCCAGTTCGCCGAGGCCATCCTCGCCCTGTCCGGAACCACCAACGGGGAGATCGCCCTCCAAGGGTGGCGGGCGCTCGAGCGCCGTACCGGCGTCGCCCTGGCCGATCTGGCCGCCGAGCGCGCCGGGGAACGCATCTCCTTCGCCGACACCCAGGTCCAGCCGCGGGCCGTGATCACCTCACCCGAGTGGTCCGGCAGCGAGACCGGGGGCCGCCGCTACTCCCCGTTCGTGGTCAATGTGGAGCGAAAGAAGCCATGGCACACCCTCACCGGGCGCATGCACTTCCTGCTGGACCACGACTGGATCGCCGAGTACGGCGAGTGGCTGCCGGCGTACCGGCCGCCGCTGGACTACGCCCGCCACTTCGGCGGGCAAGGCGCCGCCGGTCCGAGCCGGCCCGAGATCACCGTCCGCTACCTGACCCCGCACTCGAAATGGTCCATCCACTCGGAGTACCAGGACAACCTGCACATGCTGCGGCTGTTCCGCGGCGGGCCGGTGATCTGGATGAGTCCCGACGACGCGGCGACCATCGGCGTACGGGACAACGACTGGATCGAGGCGTACAACCGCAACGGCGTGGTCGCCTGCCGCGCCGTGGTCACCCACCGGATGCCCAAGGGCACGGTCTTCATGTACCACGCCAAGGACCGGCACCTGATGACCCCGCGCTCGGAGATCTCCGGCTGGCACGGCGGGTCGGACAACTCCCTGACCCGGCTGGTCATCAAGCCCACCCACCTGATCGGCGGGTACGCGCAGCAGACCTTCGCCTTCAACTACCACGGTCCGACGGGTAACCAGCGCGACGAGATCGCCGTCATCCGCCGGCGCAGCCAGCACGTGCAGTGGTGAGCGAGGAGGGGAGCGACGCGGTGAGACCAATGGCCCAGATGGCGATGGTGATGAACCTCGACAAGTGCATCGGCTGCCACACCTGCTCGGTCACCTGCAAGCAGACCTGGACCAACCGCTACGGCACCGAGTACGTGTGGTTCAACAACGTCGAGACGAAGCCCGGCATCGGCTACCCGCGCCGCTACGAGGACCAGAACCAGTGGAAGGGCGGGTGGACGCTGGACCGCAAGGGCCGGCTGCAGCTCAAGGCCGGCGGTCGGGTGCGGCGGCTGCTGTCCATCTTCTACAACCCGGACCTGCCCACCATCGACGACTACGGCGACCCGTGGACCTACGACTACCAGACGGTGATCGACGCGCCGCTCGGCACGCCGAATCCCAGCGCGCATTCCATCTCGGCCCTGACCGGCCGGGACCTGAAGGTGCGGTGGGGCAGCAACTTCGACGACGACCTCGCCGGCGCGCCCGAGTACGCCACCGGCGACCCCGACCTGGCCGGGCTGGAGGACCGGGTGCGGATGGAGTACGAGCAGGTGTTCATGTTCTACCTGCCGCGCATCTGCGAGCACTGCCTCAACCCGTCCTGTGTCGCGTCGTGCCCGTCCGGGGCGATGTACAAGCGGGACGAGGACGGCATCGTCCTGGTCGACCAGGACCGTTGCCGCGGCTGGCGGTTCTGCGTCTCCGGCTGCCCGTACAAGAAGGTTTACTTCAACCACCGCACCGGCAAGGCGGAGAAGTGCACACTGTGCTACCCGCGCATCGAGGGCGGTCAGCCGACCATCTGCTCGGAGACCTGCGTCGGCAGGCTGCGCTACCTCGGTCTGGTCCTCTACGACGCCGACCGGGTCACCCAGGCCGCCGCCACACCCGATCCCCAGGATCTGTACGAGGCGCAGCTGTCGGTGTTCCTCGACCCGAACGACCCGCAGGTGGCCGCGGAAGCGAGCCGGGCAGGCATCCCCGCCGACTGGCTCGACGCGGCCCGCCGCTCGCCCGTGTATGACCTGGCCGTCCGGCACCGGGTCGCGCTGCCGCTGCACCCGGAGTACCGGACCCTGCCCATGGTCTGGTACATCCCCCCGCTGTCGCCGGTCGCGGACATCGTCGGCGCGGCCGGCTACGACGCCGACGACCCCGACCAGGTGTTCGCCACCATCGACGCGCTGCGGATCCCGGTCGAGTACCTGGCCAACCTGTTCACCGCCGGCGACACCAAGCCGATCCGCACGGTCCTGCGCAAGCTCACCACCATCCGCACCATCATGCGCGCGGCGCAGCTCGGGCTCGCCGTCGACGAGAATCTGCCCGCATCGGTCGGCGCGACCATGGCCGACCTCCACGACCTCTATCGGCTTCTCGCCATCGGCAAGTACGACGACCGGTACGTCATCCCGCCGGCACACGCCGAGGACGCCGGCCGGCTGATGGCCCAGCACGAGCAGCTGTTCTGCAGCCTGGACAGCGAAGGCGGCCCCGGCATGGGCGGTGCCGGCCCGCCCGCGCCGGCGGGGCCCGTCCACCCCGTCGCGGGTGGGAGCACGTTCCGCGGCGACGACGGGCGGACCCGCTTCAACCTGCTCGGCTGGGACGGCCGCGCCGCCGCCCCGCACCTGTTCCCGGAGCGGGAGACATGACGCCGGTCAGCCCGTACAAGCTTGCCTCGGTCCTGCTCCAGTACCCGGCCGCGGCCCTGTTCACCGGCCTCGACCAGCTGGAATCCGCGGCCGCCGAGACTTCGCCGCGGGCCACCAGGGAGGCGTTGGGCCGGTTCCTGGGCTGGCTGGCCACCACCGGGCCCACCGAGGTCGCCCAACACTACGTCGACACGTTCGACCTGCATCGCCGCTGCGCGCTGTACCTGACCTACCACCGCTACGGGGACACCCGCCGGCGCGGCATGGCGATGCTGGCGTTCACCGCCGCCTACCGGGCCGCCGGGCTGCGGCCGTGCACCGACGAGCTGCCCGACTACCTGCCGGTCGTGCTCGACTTCGCCGCCGTGCACCCGCGCGGCGAGGCACTGCTGTGCGGCCACCGCGCCGAGCTGGAGCTGGTCGGTCGCGCGCTCGCCCGGGCCGGAACCCCCTACGCGCACCTGGTCGACGCCGTCCGCGCGCGCCTGCCGAGGTTGACCCGCCGCGACCTCGCGCTCGTCGAGCGGGCGGGCGCCGCCGGCCCCCCAACCGAGCAGGTGGGGCTGGAGCCGTTCGCACCGCCCGGCTATGTCACGGGCACCGAGCGGGAGGTCACACGATGACGGCCTGGGCCATGTGGTGGTGGGTGATCCTGCCGTACACGTCATTGGTGGTGTTCGTGGTCGGGCATATCTGGCGGTGGCGCTACGACCAGTTCGGCTGGACCAGCCGCTCGACGCAGCTACAGGAACGCCGGCTGCTCAAGTGGGGATCGCCGCTGTTCCACTACGCGACCTTCGCCGCGATCGCCGGCCACGTGCTGGGCATCCTCATCCCGCGATCGTTCACCGAATGGATCGGCATACCCGAACGGGCGTACACCCTGTTCTCCGGCATCGCCGGGTCGGTCGCGGCGCTGGGCGTGCTCGGCGGCGCCGCCGTCCTGATCTTCCGCCGGACGATGGTGCCCCGGGTGCGCGCCACCACCACGGGCGTGGACTACCTCGCACTGATCCTGCTCGGCATCGTCACCGCGCTCGGCATCTACCTCACCCTGGGCGTGCAGGAGTTCGGTCACGGCTACGACTACCGCACGACCGTCTCGGTGTGGTTCCGCAGCCTCTTCGCCGGCAACCCGGATACCACCGCCATCGACCGGGCCCCTGTCATGTACCAGGTCCACGCCACCGCCGCCTGGATGATCTTCGCGGTATGGCCGTTCAGCCGGCTGGTCCACGCCTGGAGCTATCCACTGTGGTACCTGTGGCGGCCCTATGTCGTCTACCGCAGCCGCCGCCCCGTCCAGCCCAACGAACCCGGGACCAGTGGACGGCGCTGGCGCAGGATCGGCGTACCCTACTGAGCGCCGGCATGGTGGTGGCCCCAGCGGCACGGCCCCGCCCGTTGAATTTGCACAACGGCATTGTAATAATGGGAGCTGGCGGGTCGGCCGGGAGCCTCCGCCGGGCCGATGGCCTGCGCGACCCCGGTGTGTCCCCCGCGCCGGGCCGGCGACGATCCGCCATCGCCCCGGCCCACCCGGGCCGGGGCGATGCCCTCTCCCGCCGTCTTGCTCCTGAGCGCGAGCTCACCCGGTGGTGGCTCCACGCACAGACGC
>JADGHA010000154.1 GCA_019689695.1 Micromonosporaceae bacterium
TCACGGTGTAGCTGGCCGTGCCGCCCGCAACCGGGTCCGTGCTGGTCACCCGCAGATCCTCGGTGGGCAGGGTGCCAGGCGGCAGGCCACCACCCTCGCCGACCTGGTTCTCCGCGCCCACCAGGAACGGCTGGCCGTTCGGATCCGCCGGCAGCGCCGCCGGGTCGTACGCGAACGTGATGTCCTGCTCGCCGTTGAGCCCGATCCAGACCTGGAAGTGCCGGTTGGACGTGGTGCCCCAGACGTTCACCTGCCATTCGAAGACGAGCCAGTCGTTCGTGCCGTCGGTGAGCACCGTGGCCAGGATGCCGGGTGCTCCGGTCCCGTCCAGGTCGGTCCAGAACGGCGCCAGGATGTTGTTGGGCCGCGCCGGGTCAGGCACCTGGTCGGGCAGGTTGCAGCACTCGTTGTCCTCCGACGTGCCACCGCCGACGATCAGGTACCCGTTGGAGTCGACGCCGACCCTGGTGTACTTCACGCCGTTGTAGACGAACTCCGGCACGTCGAAGTTGAGGATCTCCTCGTCACCGACCGCCTCGGGCGCCACCCCGAAGGCGGCCAGCGGCAGGAAGCCGGCCAGGCTGCCCGGTGCGACGCTCGGCACGCCCGGCTGGGCGGCGCTCAGCGGGACGTTCTTCTTCTCCACGCTGAACGGGCTGGTGACCTTCGCGCCGTCGGCCCCGGTGACCAGCAGGTGGAGGTCGGTCTCGGTCTTCAGGGTGGCGGTCGTGTCACCGAACGACTGGTTCTGCGCGGTGACCGTGCAGGTGCTCGCGCCCAGCCACCTCACCGTGTCCGGCGTGCAGCTGCTGGTCAGCGTGACGTCGCCCTGCTTCGGCACGAACGCCACCGGCAGGTGCAGGGTCGGCAGGCCCGCGGCGGCCGGATCCAGCCGGATCTGGCCGAACTGCTGGCCGGAAGCGGTCGACGTGATGGTGATCCGCAGCTCGACCGACTTGCCCGGCCGGACGGTGAACCGGCTCGGCGACACCGTGATCTTGCTCTTCGCCGGCGAGGTGACCTGGACCCGGTAGGTCTGGGTGTGCTTGGTGACGTTCTTCGCGGTCCGCACCGTGGTGACCTTGCCCGGCATGACCGGGGCGTTCACCGACGGCAGGTTCAGGTGGATCGCGTTCACCGGGTCGTTGCCCAGCGCGAACATCCGCTCGGCCGTCTCGTCGAAGGTCAGGCCGGGGTTGCCCGCCTTGGTCAGGTCCACCCGGCCGCTACCGAAGTCGAACGGATCGGCCGGGGTGGTCTCGTCCTCCTTGACCACGCCGGTCTTCGCCGTGGTCATCAGGGCGGACTTGATCTGCCCCGGGGTCCAATCCGGATGCAGTGACTTCAGCAGCGCGGCGGAGCCGGTGATGTGCGGCGCCGACATGGAGGTGCCGGCGATCGCCTGGTAGAGCTCACCGGGCGGGCCGGCCTCGATCGCGGCCGGCGTCGGCGTGTTCCCGGCCAGGATCTGCACGCCCGGCGCGGTGATGTCCGGCTTGATGCCGAGGCCACCCGGCCCGCGGGAGGAGAAGGCAGCCATCACGTCACCCTTGCCGCTGGTCTTCTGTCCGGCGGTGAAGGTGGCAGTGACCCCGGTGTGCCCGGCCATGAACGCCAGGAACTGCGTCCCGTCAGCCAGGTGCACGGCGGGCAGCCAGTGGTTGTCGGTCTCCACGTCGGCCAGGCTCGGGTTGTAGAGGATCATCCCGGCCGCGCCGCCCTGGACCACGTTGTAGCCCTTCTCCACCCGGGCGTTGACGCCGCGCTCACACGCCACGATCTTGCCGGCGAACAGGCCGGGCGAGGCCGGCTCCTGGCACAGCGATCCGCCGGTGTAGCCCGGCACGTCCTGGGCCATGACCACCGGCGTGGGGTCGGAGACGCCGGCGGTGATGGAGGCGCCGGTCAGGGTGAGCGTGTCCGAGCCGCTGGTGAGGGTCAGGGTCGAGGTGAACTCGCGGGTCTGCGTCGAGGCGGCGACCGTGGTCACCCAGGGGGAGACGTGGTCGGTCGTGGCCGCGCCGGGGCCGGAGTTGCCGGCCGAGGCGGAGACGAAGACCCCGGCCGCGTACGCGTCGAGGAAGGCCAGCTCCACCGGGTCGGTGAACGGGTTGCTGCCACCGGAGATGGAGTAGTTGATGACGTTCACGCCGTCCTTGATCGCCTGCTGGGCGGCCGCGGCCAGGTCGGAGCTGAAGCCGCCCTGCGCCCCCAGCGCCTTGTAGACCGAGATCCAGGCGCCCGGGGCGATGCCGTGGATCGGGCCGCGGTCGACGCCGAAGACCTCGGCCGACGACACGAAGTTCCCGGCGGCGGTGGAGGCGGTGTGCGTACCGTGGCCGTCACTGTCCCGGGCGGTGGTGTACTTCTCGCCGCCGACGACCGCGTTGTAGGTGTCCAGGAACGCCGCGCCGCCGATGAGCTTGTTGTTGCAGTGGAACACGTCCGTCTGCGGGGTCAGCGGGTTGTCGCCGAAGTCGCACTCGCGTGGCGTGCCGTCCGCCTTGGGCGGGGGCGGGGCGAGGTTGCCCTGGTCGGCGAAGGACGGGTGCTCCGGCCAGGCGCCGGTGTCGATGTCACCGATGATGACGCCCTTGCCGGCGTTCCGGTCGCCGCCCAGCTGCGGGTAGAGCGCGGTGGCGCCGATGAACTGCGGGCTGGCGTCGGTGAGCTTCTTGCGCAGCTCGTCCTTCTGCACGGCGGCCACGCCGGGGACCTTCAGCAGCTCGCCGATCTTGTTCGCGGGGACGATCGCCGAGACACCGCCGTACACCGTGCGCAGCCGGGTCCGGACCGAGGCACCCGGAATCTTGCTGGCCACCTGCTTGACGAAGGCGTTCTCCCGCTCGGCCAGGTAGCTCTCGTAGCGCCGCTCCGCCGCCGACCCGGTCAGCCGGTGGCCGGTCACCGCCGGGCTGGTCGCCGGGTAGCCGGCCACTCCGCCCGAGTACGTCGCCACCGAGTCGTAGTCCAGCTTGACCATGACCGGAATCGGCGTCGAGTCGGTGCGCCCGAGCAGGGACGCGTCGGTGCGCGCCAGCCGGCTGGTGGGCGCCTTCTGGGCGCTCACGCGGGTCGGCGGAGCCAGCGGTTCGGCGGTGAACCTGGGCACCGGCTGGGCCTCACCCGGGCTCGCCGAGACCAGCACGATCAGCGGTGGCAGCAGGGCGACCGCGAACCCAGCTCGCAGCCACTTCGGACGTCTCATACTTCCTCCCCTTTGCTTGCCTGCACCGCCTGCGCGGCAGCCAGGCACGCCTCGCGGGTCATCGCGACCCGTAGCTGCCGGCGCATCGTTTCACGCCAGTCACTGGGAACACCAGAGCAGAGACGGAATCGTGGCTAAAGAATCGCCATCAGTACCCGACGGCGTAGCCATCGGCACGCGGATCGGAGCCCGCGACGTACCCGTTGCCCGGAACATGCCAGATCGCCTGCCCCAGCCCGAAAACGGCGGGATCGTCCACTACGGAGAGTTGATGTCCGCGGCTGGCCAGGCCGGCCACCGGCAGCCCGGGCTCGACCCGTACCTCCAGGCCGGTGTGCCAGTACCACCGCGGTGCCGCGAGTGCCGCCTGCGGGTCCAGCTCGTCGTCCACAGTAGAACAGATGAGCTGGAGGTGGCCCTGCGGCTGCATGTGCCCGCCCATCACGCCGAACGGGCCGACCGGGGCGCCGTCACGGGTGAGGAAGCCGGGGATGATGGTGTGGTACGGCCGCTTGCCCGGCGCCACCACGTTGGGGTGGTCCGGATCGAGCGAAAAGCCGGCGCCCCGGTTCTGCAACCCGAACCCGTAGCCGGGGAGCACCACATACGACCCGAAGCCCATGTAGTTGGACTGGATCAAACTCACCATCATGCCGTCGGCGTCGGCGGTGCAGAGGTAGACCGTCCCGCCGCGGACGATCTCGCCGGGGGCCGGGACCGCCGCACGGTCGCCGATCTCGGCGCGGCGCCGGGCGGCGTACCCCGGGTCGAGCAGCGCGTCGAGCGGCGCCGGGGACCGGTCCGGGTCGGCCACATGGGCGTGCGCGTCGGCGAAGCCGAGCTTCATCGCCTCGATCTGCCAGTGCAGCCGCTCCTCGGGCGAAGCGCCGGCCAGGTCGACGCCGTCGAGGATGGCCAGCGCCAGCAGTGCGGCCAGGCCCTGCCCGTTGGGCGGCAGCTCCCAGACCTGGTACCCGTGGTAGTCCACAAACAGCGGCTCGACCCAGGTGTTCTCGTGCGCGGCCAGGTCCGCCGCGGTGAGCAGTCCGCCGGTACGCGCGGACAGCTTGTCGAGCGCCACCGCGATCTCACCGCGGTAGAACGCCTCGGCCCCGCTCTGCGCGATCAGCCGCAGGGTCCGCGCCGCGTCCGGGTTGCGCCACCGCTCCCCGGTCGCCGGCGGCCGACGGCCGTCCACGGTGAACACCCGTGCCCACTCGGGAAAGTCGACGCCGATGGCGGCCGCCCGGGACCAGTTCCTGGCCACCTGGGGCGAGACCGGGTACCCGTGCTCGGCGTACGCGATCGCGTCCGCGAACAGGTCCTCGAACGGCAGCGCACCGAACCGGGCGTGCAGGTCGCGCCAGCCGGCAGGCGCCCCCGGTACGGTCACCGGCAGCCAACCGCGGGTGGGCATCGCGCCGCCCGGGCCGGCGACCGCCTGCGCACCACCGTGGGCCGGGCTGGGCGGCAGCGCCTGCCCGTCGAGGGCGACCAGGACCGCCTCCCGGGTGAGCGCGGCCGGCGAACGGCCGGAGGCGTTCAGCCCGTGCAGCCGCTCGCCGTCCCAGACGATGGCGAACAGGTCGCTGCCGATGTCGTTCGAGCCGGGCTGGACGACGGTGAGGGCGACCGCGGTCGCCACGGCGGCGTCCACCGCGGTGCCGCCGCGGCGGAGGGCGGCCAGGCCGGCGCTGGCGGCGAGCGGTTGGCTGGTGGCGACCGCGCCGCGCGGGGCGTACAACGGGCGGCGCGCGGCGGTGGCTGGCGGGTTGACGGCGGGCCTGGACATACCAGCTGAGCATGCCAGGCGCGAGCCGGTTGTACTACGCCGCCACGAGGCGGCCGCCGGCACGGGAGACCTGGATCCCGCCGGGCAGGTACACCGGCCCCTGGCCGTGCCAGCCGACCACGAGGGCGTCCAGCGCGGCCACGTGGCGGTGGGACAAGGAGCCGGCCGGGGCGCCGAGGGCCAGCGCCCACCGGTGCAGCGTCCTCGTCCGCAACGCCTCCGGCAGCTCGGCCAGCTCGGCCACCGGCAGCGGCCCGTCGCCGACCCGCGGGGTCAGCTCGTCGAGCGCCGCGACGTCCGCGGCGATCAGGCGGGCCGACCGGGCCAGGTTCGCCACCACACCGGGGCCCAGCGCCGCCACCAGCGCGGGCAGCGCCGTCGCCCGTACTCTCGACCTCGCGTACGCCGGATCGGTGTTGTGCGGGTCCTGCCACGGGCGCAGGCCGGCCGCGGCGCAGGCCTGCCCGGTCTGCTCCCGGGAGATGTCCAGCAGCGGCCGCAGCAGCGCGACGCCGGCCACGTCGCGGCGCGCCGGCATACCGGCCATCCCGCGCGGCCCGGCGCCCCGGGCCAGCGCGAGCAACACGGTCTCCGCCTGGTCGTCGCGGGTGTGCCCGAGCAGTACCGCGAATGCGCCGAGCCGGTGCGCGGCGGCGATCAGGGCTTCGTATCGCGCGGCGCGGGCGGCGGCCTCCGGCCCGCCCGGGTACCCGGACACGGTCACCGAGACCGCCTCCGCCGGAACCAGCCCGGCGCTCGCGGCCCAGGACACCACCTGGTCGGCCCGCTCGGCCGAGCCGGGCTGCAGCTTGTGGTCGACGGAGACCAGGCCGGCGCGCAGGCCCAGCCGGGGCGCGACGAATGCGGTCGCCGCGGCCAGGGCGAGCGAGTCGGCGCCGCCCGAACAGGCCACCAGGACCAGATCACCGGGCTGCGGCGACGCCTGGCGCAGGGCGCGCCGGACCGCCGTACGGACGGCGGCCAGCGCCGGCGCCAGGGCAGCCACCTACGCTGCGGCCACCCGGGCCACCCACCGGTCCGGGTCACCCAACTCGTCCAGCAGGGGCAGCGTGTGCGGCGAGTCCCACACCCGGTTGAAGCCGGCCATGCCCACCCGGTCCACCACCGCGTGGACGAACCGCCGGCCTTCCGCGTACTGGCGCAGCTTCACCTCGATGCCCAGCAGCTTGCGGAGCACGCGTTCCAGCGGGTTGGCCGTCTCCCGGCGCCGGTTGAACTTGCGCCGGATCGCCTCCACGCTCGGGACCACCTCGGGGCCGACGCCGTCCATCACGAACTCGGCGTGCCCCTCCAGCAGGGTCATCAGCGCGGTGAGGCGGTCCAGCACCGCCTTCTGGGCCGGCGTCTGGACCAGATCCAGGATGGAGGCGCGGCTGTCCGGGTTGCGGACCGCGTCGGAGAGCGCGGCGACCCCGCGGCGCAGCCGCTCACGGAGCTGTTCGGCACTTGCCTGCGAGGCGTCGACGAACGCCTGCACCTCGCCGAGGAAGTGCCCGCGCATCCACCGCACCGCGGTGAACTGGGTCAGATGGGTCACCTCGTGCAGGCACACCCAGAGCCGGAAGTCGTGCGGGTCGGCCCGCAGCTTGCGCTCCACCTCGACGATGTTCGGAGCGACCAGCAGCAGCTGGCCCGGGTCGGTGGAGAACACCTCGTACTGCCCGAGCACCCGACCGGAGAGGTACGCCAGCACCGTCCCGGCCTGCACCCCGGTCACCCGGGAGCCGACGCTCTCGGTGAGTATGCCCGGCCGGCGGCCGCCGGCGAGCCGGCTGACCAGCGGATTGACCACCTCACGCAGTCCGTTGACGTTCGCCTCGGCCCAGTCCCGCCGGTCCACCACCCGTACCGGCAGGTGCTCCACCTGCGGTTGCAGCCCGGTGTACGCGGCCACGTGCCCGGCCGCGTCGCCGGAAAGCTGGCGCAGGTCGGCGACGATGGCCGCCGCCTCGGCGTACGACACCCGCGGCCCGGCCTTGCCCAGAGCCGCGGCGGTGGCCGTGGCGAGATCCCAGTCGACGAACTGCGTCATGGACCAACCGTACCCGGGCCCCGCACCTGCGCACTTTCCGGGAAAATGCAGGTCGCGGGGATCGGCTCGCCCTCATCTTCCGGGTAGGCGCGGCGATCAGCGGCAGCCACAGGTGGCCAGCTTGGCGGCGATCCGGTCCAGGGCGGCCTCCGCCGTGCTCTGCCCGACCGGCACCGCGTCCGCCATCACCGCGAAGGCCAGCAGCCGGCCGTCGGCGTCCACCACCACACCGGCGATCGCGTTCACCCCGCGCAGCGTGCCGGTCTTGGCCCGGACCACGCCGGCGCCGTCCGTGCTGCCCTCCGCCGGCTTGCGGTAGCGCCGCTGGAGGGTACCCGACCACCCGGCCACCGGCAGGCCGGCGAAGATGGCGTGCAGCTCGGGGTGCGCCGGATCGGCCGCGATCCGCAGCAGGTCGGTCAGCGCGGACGGGGTCAGCCGGTCCTGGCGCGAGAAGCCGCTGCCGTCGGCGAGCCGGATCTCCGACTCGGGTATGCCGAGATCGGCGAGCACCTCCTCAACCGCCTCCGCCGCGCCCGCGTACGAGGCGGGCCGCCCCTTGGCCAGCGCCACCTGCCGGGCGAGCATCTCGGCGATCACGTTGTCGCTCTCGGAGAGCATGAACTCGACCATCCGGCCGACCGGCACCGAGTCGACCCGACCCAGCTGCCGCGCACCCTCCGGTGCGGTGCCCTTGGTCACCGCCGAGGCCGGCACGCCCAGCGCCTTGGCGAACGCCTTCCCGGCCGCGAGGTCCGGCTGGGTGAACCGCGGTGACGGCGACTTGACCCGCTTCGGATTCACCCGCGCCCCATCGGTCATCAGCGCCACGGTCGGGCCGGCGAACCCGTTGTGCGGGATGTCCGCATCCCAGGGCCCGTAGACCGGCCCGGTGAACAGTGACGAGTCCACCACGACCTTGGTCGGGGCGGTGCCGCCGAGAGCCTGCTTGACCTGCGCCGCAAGCTGGTCCAGCCGGGCCGCGCCCGGGTAGCTGCCGGTGGCGTTGATCGCCAGCGTGGGGTCGCCGCCGCCGATCAGGACGACCTCCCCGGGATTGCGCCCGGCGACGGCGCGGGTGGGGATCCGGTAGTCCGGGCCGCGGGTGGCGAGGACGGCGGCGGCGGTCGTGAGCTTGTTCGTCGAGGCCGGCAGGGTGGGGGTGTCCTCGCCGTGCCCGTAGAGGCTGTCGCCGGTGGCGACGTCCACGACCGAGATGTGCAGCCGGCTGCCCAGCACGGACCCGGACACCAGCGGGTCGATGGCGCTGGCGAGCCCATCTTCGGTGGGCATCGGGGCATCCGTGGAGACGCCGGCGAGCACCGGCGGCGGGGGCGGATCCGCCGGCAGCGGACCGAGGGCCGAATCGTTGCCGTTGCCGCCCAGCCAGTCCGCCACCGGCCCCGGACGAATGACCGCGAGGGCGGCCAGCACGAGCAGGAGTACGACGGCGGCGGCGACCACGCCGACCACCCGGCCGCGCCGACGCCCGGACGGGGGCGCGCCCGGCGGGTGCGGCGGACCGGCACCGCCGCCTGGCGGGTGCGGCGGACCGGCACCGCCACCCGGCGGCGCTGGCTGCGCCCGGCCCACTGCCTGTGGCGGGGGCGGCTGCGCCCGGCCCACAGCCTGCGGCGGGGGCGGCTGCGCAGGATGGTCAGCCGGCGGGAGCGGCTGCGACAGCGAGGCCAGCGGAAGCCGCACGGTGTCTTCGACCGGGTGCCGCACCGCACCGGTGATCGGCAGGGGGGCGGTCTGGTCGGCGTTCCCGTCCGCCGGACGCCCACCCTCCGCGGGCGGGCGCCGTGTGCCCCCCTCCTCGCCGAGGTGTGAAAAAGCC
>JADGHA010000155.1 GCA_019689695.1 Micromonosporaceae bacterium
CCTCGACCTGGTGCTGCGGGACGTGTCACGGCTGGCCACCGCGCCGCGGGTGACCGCATCCGGTCAGGGGCGGGTAGGCGGATGATGCTCGATCCACTGCGGCGGTTCTGGGATGCGGTGGGGCGGGTCACGCCCGGCCCGATGCTGGTGCGCGCCGGCATCTTCGTGACCGCGCTGGGCGCCCTGCTCACCGCGTACCCCACGGTTGTCGTCACCGGCCGGTTGGTGGCGGCGCTGGTGTTGCTGGCCGCGGCGCCGGCGGTCGCACCGCGGGGCCGCGCGACCACGCTCGTCGTGCTGGCCGCGGTCTGTGGGTGGCTGCTGGCCACCATGGGGTTCCAGGAACCGGTCACCCTGTTCCGGCTGCTCGGCCTCGCCGGGCTGCTCTACCTGCTGCACAGCCTGGCGGCGCTCGGCGCGGCGCTGCCCCTGGACGCGGTGGTCGCGCCGGAGGTGCTGGCGCGTTGGATCAGCCGCGCCATGCTCGTGGTCGCCGCATCGGCCGTACCGGCCCTGGTGGCGGTGGCGGCCGCCGACGCCCTGCACGGCGCCTTCCTGCTCGCCTCGCTGGTTGGCCTGGTCATCGCAGTCGGGGTCGCGGCCCTGCTGACCCACCTGTTGCGCCGCGAGTGACGGGAGGGTTATCCCGAGCACACCGGCGGCTGCGCAGGCGCCGGGAGCGGGAACCGCGCGGATGATGGACGAGTGAGACCTCAGCGGATTCTCGTGGTGGGCGCCGGGCACGTGGGCCTGTACGCGGCGCTGCGCCTGTCCAAGAAGCTACGAGCGAGCCAGGCTGAGGTGATCGTCGTCGATCCTCAGCCGCACATGACGTACCAGCCGTTCCTTCCGGAGGCGGCGGCCGGCAACATCTCCCCCCGCCACTCGGTGGTGCCGCTGCGCCGCGAGCTGCGCCGGTGCCGCGTCGTCGCGGGGGAGGTCACCAAGATCGAGCACGCCCGGCGGACGGCGACCGTGCAGCCCATCATCGGCCCGGCCCGGGAGATCGAGTACGACCAGATCGTGGTCGCCCCGGGCTCGGTGTCCCGGACGCTGCCCATCCCCGGGCTGCGCGAGCACGCGATCGGCTTCAAGACCATCGGCGAGGCGATCTTCCTGCGCAACCACGTGCTGGAGCAGCTGGACGTGGCGGCCGCCACCACCGACCCGCAGGTGCGCCGGTGCGCGCTGACCTTCGTCTTCGTCGGCGGCGGGTACGCCGGCATCGAGGCGCTGGCGGAGATGGAGGACATGGCCCGGGACGCGCTGCGCTACTACCCGGAGCTGAAGCCGGAGGACATGCACTGGGTGCTGGTCGAGGCGACGCACCGGATCCTGCCGGAGGTCGACCCGGACATGGGCGCCTACACCGTGCGGCAGCTGCTCCGGCGCAACCTCGACATCCGGCTGGAGACCCGGCTGGAGTCCTGCGTGGACGGTGTCGTGCGACTCTCCGATGGAGACAGCTTCGCCGCGGACACCATCGTGTGGACCGCCGGTGTGAAGCCGCACCCGATCCTGGCCCAGACCGATCTGCCACGCGACAGCCGGGGCCGGGTCACCTGCCTACCTACCCTCCAGGTGGTCGACGGCGACCAGGTTGTCGAGGGCGCCTGGAGCGCCGGGGACTGCGCCGCGGTGCCAGACCTGACGAAGCCGGGGAGCTTCTGCGCGCCCAGCGCCCAGCACGCGGTCCGGCAGGCCCGCCGGCTCGCTGACAACATCCGCGCGCAGATCCTCGGCCGGCCGCTCAAGCCGTACCGGCACGCGTACGTGGGTAGCGTGGCCAGCCTGGGCCTGCACAAGGGCGTCGCCCAGGTGTACGGGATCAAGGTCAAGGGGTGGCCGGCCTGGTTCATGCACCGCACATACCACATGACCCGGATCCCGTCCCTCAACCGCAAGGTGCGGGTGATCGCGGACTGGACTCTCGCCCTGTTCCTCCGCCGCGAGGTAATCTCCCTCGGCCAGCTGCACCAGCCCCGCGAGCCGTTCGCCGAGGTGACGCCGCCGGTGCCGAGGCGACCGCCGGAGACGGTGGCGGAAAGCCGATAACGCGGGCCTGGTGCGTCCGGATCGGCCGACCGGCTACGGTTGGCGATGCGACGCCGAGGTCGCCTGCGCCCGGGTGGTGGAACGGCAGACACGGCCGCCTTAAAAGCGGCTGCCGCAAGGCGTGCGGGTTCGACTCCCGCCCCGGGCACGTGGGCGATGCCCCTTGTGGCCGCCGGAGGGTGGGGCGCCGTCCGCGGCGGCCGGCCAGCGCAGCGTCACTTCCCAGCCGGGACGCCGGCGCCAGCGTCACTTCTCCAACCGGGACGCCCGCACCATCACGCAGTCGTACTCCAGGATGCGCAGCGTCGGCGGATCCACATTCACCGGGAACAGGCCGGTCACCTCGAAGCCGGCCGCCTCGTACACCGACAGCGCCTCGGGCATCCGTGGCATGCCGTCGTAGATCTGCAGCAGCGCCAGCTCCGACTGCAGCCCGACGACGTCCTCAAGCCGACGACCCAAGCCGGCGAACGCTTCCAGGTCGTACCCCTGGGTGTCCATCTTGAGGAAGAGCCGCGGTGGGGTGCCGGCCGGCAGGATCTCGCCAAGGATCTCGTCCAGGATGCCGTCCAGCCGGCGCACCGGTACTTTGATCGTCGTCGTCTCCTGCAGGCTGTGGAACCGCTGCGTGCCGTACTCGGAGGCGGGCAACAGAGAGCTCATGGTGTTCGGCACCATGTTCATCTCCGCGGTGCCGTCCTCGCGGCCCAGCGCCAGGTTGTGCGTGGTCCACAGGTCGTCCGCCGCCGCCTTCGCCGCCAGCTCCGTGTGGAACTGCGGCACCGGCTCGAACGACACGATGGCGCCCCGGTAGCCGATCCGGCGCAGCAGCTGGCCGTACTGGCCGACATTGGCGCCGGCGTCGAGCACCACGTTGACCTTGTACTGGCGCAGCACGTCCGCCAGGTGCCGGTCGCCGACCCAGCTCATCAGGCGCTTGTCCCGCCGCCAGCGCTCGATTCGGGACAGCCGGGACCGGTCGATCATGAGCACCGAGTGCGGCCCGACGTCGGCCAGCCGGAGTTTGCTGGGCCACGGCCTGCGGCCCACCAGGTACGTACCCGGCCCGACCATCTTGACGTGCAGCCCGACCGTGGCCAACGCGTGCCGGGCGAGCCGGCGGAGGGAGCTCCGCATCAACCGTCCTTGGACCGTTTTCCGTGAGGTGCAGACCCTACCGTAGCCGTATTCGGGCCGGCAACGCGGACGGTGTCCGGCGCCCCGGCCGACCTGACAGGCCGGTCAGGCTACGACAGCCCGGTCAGGCTACCCGGCAGGCGGCGGTGGGAGCCGGCGGTGGGAAAACGCCGGGGTGCAGGATCGCCGCGATCGTCTCGATGCCGTCGACGAGTCTCGGCCCGGGGCGGACCACGAGGCCGTCGCCGTCCAGCGCCCACACCGGCATGCCCGGCAGGTGCCGCGCCACGGTCTCGGCCTGCGCCGCGGCGCCGTCGAGGTGGAACCCGCACGGCGCCACCAGCACCGCATCCGGGGCCGCATCGGCGAACTCGGCCCAGGTGGTCTGCGCCGACCGCGCTCCCGGCCGGGCGGCGACCGGTTCACCGCCGGCGGCGGACACCATGTCAGGCACCCAGTGCCCGGCGGTGAACGGCGGCTCCACCCACTCCACCACGGCAACCCGCGGCCTGGGCCGGCCGGCGACCGCGGCACCGACCGCCGCGAGCCGGTCCCGCAGTGCGGCCACCAGCCGCTCGGCCCGCTCCGGCACGCCAGTGCGGGCACCGACGGCGAGGATCGTGCCGAGCACCTCGTCGAGGGTGTACGGGTCGAGGGACAGCACGTCCGACCGGCAGCCGAGGTAGTCCAGCGCGTCCGAGACCTGGCCGGACGGCAGCGCGCACACCCGGCACAGGTCCTGAGTCAGGATCAGGTCCGGATCGAGCCCGGCGAGCGCGTCGGCGCGTAGCGTGTAGAGGTCCTCGCCCGCGGCGAGCCGGCTCTTGACGTACGCGTCGATCTCGGCCGGGGTCATGCCGCGGGTGTCCCGGCCGCCGACCACGACCGCCTTCTCCGCCCGGGCGGTGGGCGGCTCGTCGCACTCGAAGGTGACCCCGACCAGCTGGTCGCCCAGCCCGAGCGCGTAGACGATCTCCGTCGCGGACGGCAGCAACGACACCAGGCGCATGGCCTCGATTCTCCCCGTGCCGCTCGACCCGACACGCCGACACTACATGTCGTATGTGATTCTATCGGACCTACTACATATGGTGTCTGGCATGACGACAGTGGAGAAGACCACGCGGGTCCAGATGCGGGTCCGCAAGCGCAGCGGCGCCACCGAGCCAGTCGACGTCAACAAGATCGTCCGGGCGGTCGAGCGGTGTGCCGGCGGCCTGGACGACATCGACCCGCTGCGGGTGGCGACGAAGACGATCAGCGGCCTCTATGACGGCGCGACCACCGCCGAGCTGGACCGGCTGTCGATCCAGACCGCCGCGGACATGATCGGCGAGGAGCCGCAGTACTCCCGGCTGGCCGCCCGGCTGCTCTCCCGATACATCGACAAGGAGGTACGCGGGCACGGGATCGCCTCGTTCAGCCAGTCCATCCGGCTCGGCCACGCCGAGGGCCTGATCGGCGACCCGACGGCCGAGTTCGTCGCGGCCTACGCCCGCAAGCTCGACGATGCCGTGGACCCGGCCGGTGACCAGCGGTTCGAGTACTTCGGCCTGCGCACCGTCTACGACCGGTACCTGCTGCGCCACCCGACCACCCGGCTGGTCATCGAGACCCCGCAGTACTGGCTGCTGCGCGTCGCATGCGGGCTGTCCCGGACACCGGCCGAAGCCATCGGCTTCTACCGGCTGATGTCGTCCCTGGCTTACCTGCCCAGCTCGCCGACGCTGTTCAACTCCGGGACCAGGCACACCCAGCTGTCGTCGTGCTTTGTAGTCGACTCACCGCGCGACGAGCTGGACTCGATCTACGAGCGGTACGCGCAGGTGGCGAAGCTGTCCAAGTACGCCGGCGGGATCGGCATCTCGTGGTCGCGGGTCCGCTCCCGGGGCGCCCTGATCCGGGGCACCAACGGGCTGTCCAACGGCATCGTGCCGTGGCTGCGTACGCTCGACGCGAGCGTGGCGGCGGTGAACCAGGGCGGCCGGCGCAAGGGCGCGGCGTGTGTCTACCTGGAACCGTGGCATCCGGACATCGAGGAGTTCCTCGAGCTGCGCGACAACACCGGCGAGGACGCCCGGCGTACGCACAACCTGAACCTCGCCAACTGGATCCCGGACGAGTTCATGCGCCGGGTCGAAGCTGACGAGATGTGGTCGCTGTTCGACCCGGCCGAGGTGCCCGAGCTGCCCGACCTGTACGGCGAGGAGTTCGACGCGGCCTACCGCCGGGCCGAGCGCGACGGCCGGTACGTGCGCCAGGTGAAGGCCCGCGACCTGTACGGGAAGATGATGCGCACGCTGGCCCAGACCGGCAACGGCTGGATGACCTTCAAGGATTCGTCGAACCGGCTGTGCAACCAGACCGCCGAGCCGGGCGCGGTGGTGCACTTGTCCAACCTGTGCACCGAGATCATCGAGGTCTGCTCCGACACCGAGACCGCGGTGTGCAACCTCGGCTCGGTCAACCTGGCCGCCCACCTCGCCGGGGACGACCTGGACTGGGAGCGCCTCCAGCAGACGGTGCGGACCGCGGTGATGTTCCTGGACCGGGTGATCGACGTCAACTACTACCCGAGCGAGCAGGCCGCCGCGTCGAACCCGCAGTGGCGGCCGGTCGGGCTGGGCGTGATGGGGCTGCAGGACGTGTTCTTCGCGCTGCGGCTGCCGTTCGATTCCGTGGCGGCCAAGGAACTGTCCACCCGGATCACGGAAGAGGTCTACCTCACCGCGCTGGAGACCTCGGCGCAGCTCGCCGAGCAGTACGGGGCACATCCCGCCTTCCCGCGGACCCGGGCGGCGCGCGGCCAGCTCCAGCCGGACCTGTGGGGCGTCACACCGACCCAGACCGAACGCTGGACCGCGCTGCGGCAGCGGATCGCCCGGCACGGGTTGCGCAACTCGCTGCTGGTCGCGATCGCGCCCACCGCGACCATCGCCTCGATCGTCGGCTGCTACGAGTGCATCGAGCCGCAGGTGTCCAACTTGTTCAAACGGGAGACCCTCTCCGGTGAGTTCCTGCAGATAAACACCGCGCTGGTGCGGGAGCTGAAGAAGCGTGGACTGTGGACGGAGCAGATCCGGTCGGACATCAAGCGGGCCGACGGGTCGGTCCAGGGCATCGCCGCGCTCCCGGCCGACCTGCGGGAGCTGTTCCGCACCGCGTGGGAGCTGCCGCAGCGGGCGCTGATCGACCTCGCCGCCGCCCGCGCGCCCTATGTGGACCAGAGCCAGTCGTTGAACCTCTTCATGAGCGCGCCCACCATCGGCAAGCTCTCCTCGATGTACCTGTACGCCTGGAAGGCCGGCCTGAAGACGACGTACTACCTGCGCTCGCGGCCGGCGACCCGGATCCAGCAGGCCACCGTCGCCATCACGCCGGCGCGCGCGGAGGCCGCCGCCTGCTCCCTGGAGAACCCCGAGACCTGTGAGGCTTGCCAGTGATGTTGCTCGACCCCGGCCTGGACCTGACCCTGCGCCCGATGCGCTACCCGCACTTCTTCGACCGGTTCCGCGCGGCCATCCGCAACACCTGGACGGTGGAGGAGGTGGACCTGCACGCCGACCTGGCCGACCTGCGCCGGCTCACCCCGGCCGAGCGGCACCTGGTCAGCCGGCTCGTCGCGTTCTTCGCCACCGGAGACACGATCGTCGCCAACAACCTGGTGCTCAACCTGTACCAGCACATCAACTCGCCGGAGGGGCGGCTGTACCTGTCCCGGCAGCTGTTCGAGGAGGCGGTGCACGTCCAGTTCTACCTGAACCTGCTGGACACCTACGTGCCGGACGAAGCCGAGCGGTTCACCGCGTTCGCCGCCATCGAGAACATCCCGTCCATCAAGCGCAAGGCCGACTTCTGCTTCCGCTGGATCGACTCCATCTTCGAGCTGCGCCGGCTGGAGACCCGGCAGGACCGGCGTGCGTTCCTGCTCAACCTGATCTGCTTCGCCGCCTGTATCGAGGGCCTGTTCTTCTACGGCGCCTTCGCGTACGTGTACTTCCTCCGCTCCCGCGGCCTGCTGCACGGCCTCGCCTCGGGCACCAACTGGGTGTTCCGGGACGAGTCGATGCACATGGCGTTCGCGTTCGACGTGGTCGACACCGTACGCCGGGAGGAGCCGGAGCTGTTCGACGAGCGGATGGCCGAGCAGGTGGGCGACATGCTGGCCGAGGCGGTCGAGTGCGAGGTGCAGTTCGCCGAGGACCTGCTCGGCCAGGGCGTGCCCGGGTTGTCGCTGGCCGACATGCGGGAGTACCTGCAGCACGTGGCCGACCGGCGGCTGGCCCAGCTGGGCATCCCGCCCCGGTACGGCTCGGCCAACCCGTTCCCGTTCATGGCGCTGCAGGACGTGCAGGAGCTGTCCAACTTCTTCGAGCGCCGGGTCTCCGCGTACCAGGTCGGCGTCGAAGGCACGGTGCGGTTTGATGACGAGTTCTGACCCCTCGGGGTTGCCGCGGGCGTCTACCCTGGATGCACTCTTTCCGCGCATCGACGCTTCCAAGGAGGCGTGACAGTGAGGACTTCCAACCCGGTGCTCAGCCGGCTCGGGGAGGCGGCGGCTGCCCAGCGTGCGGCCGGCTACTCGGCCGGCATGGCATACGGAGAGCCGTACCCGACCACCACCTGGACGCCGCCGACCGTACGGACGATGACCCTCGACGACGTCGTGGTCCGCAGCGTCGGGCTGCTCGGCCTGACCGGGCTCAGCGCCGCCGTCGCCTGGGCGATCGTGCCGGTAGGGTCCGAGCTCGGGTTCGCCTTCACCGCGGGCCTGATCGGCGTGGTCCTCGGCTTGGTGATCTCCTTCGCACGGATCACCAACCCGCTCCTCATCGGCGCCTACGCCGTGGTCGAGGGGGTGGCTGTCGGCCTGTTCAGCAAGTATCTGGAGAACTGGTACGACGGCATCGTGCTGCAGGCGGCCGTGGCCACCTTCGGCATCTTCCTGATCATGACGGCGCTGTACAAGACGAGGGTCATCCGGGCCACGCCGCGGTTCACGCGAGGGGTGGTCGCCGCGATGGTCGGCCTCTTCTCGGTCATCATGATCAACCTGGTGCTGGCGCTGTTCGGGATCAACACCCACCTGCGCGACGGCAGCGGGCTGGCGATCGTGTTCAGCCTGGTGGCGATCGTGGTCGGCGCGCTCAGCCTCGTGCTGAACTTCGCCGCGATCGAGGAGGGGGTCCGCTACGGCCTGCCCGAGCGGTACGCGTGGACCTGCGCGTTCGGGCTGCTCGTCGGGCTGATCTGGGTCTACCTGGAGATCCTGCGGCTGCTGTCCTACCTCCAGGGCCGGGACTGACCACCGACCCGCTCACCACCGCCGTGCGGCGGCTGGTGAACCAGGTTTCGCACTGGACCCCGGGGCGGTGGAGCCGCACCGTCCCGGGGGTTGGTGCCGGGGCCGGCGGGTCGGCTACCTGTGCCGACCTGGTGCACGGCCTGGTGCAGCGCCTCGCCGACTGGGCGGCCGACCAGGAGGGCCAGCCCCGCCGGCCGGTGCCCCGGCTGGACAGCGACCTGGCGCTGCCGGACCAGTTGCGCGTGGTGGCGAACGACCTGGTCGCGGCGGCGCCGCCGGAGGACGTGCGCGCCGCCGCGGTGGCCGCGGTGAACGAGGTCCGCCAGGCGCTCGGCTGACCGCCGCCGGCGGTGGCCGCCCGCAGCGGGAC
>JADGHA010000156.1 GCA_019689695.1 Micromonosporaceae bacterium
GAGTCGGGGTCGGCGGCGGAGGCGGCCCGGCGGATCCCGGCGTTGCGGCCGGATGTGGCGGTGCTGGATGCCCGGCTGCCGGATGGGAACGGCATTGATGTGTGCCGCGATGTGCGCGCCGTGGATCCGTCGATCAAGGGATTGATCCTCACCTCGTACGAGGATGACGAGGCGCTGTTCGCGGCGATCATGGCGGGGGCGGCCGGCTACGTGTTGAAGCAGATCCGGGGGACGGATCTGGTGGATGCGGTCCGGCGAGTGGCCTCGGGGCAGTCGTTGCTGGACCCGGCGGTGACGCAACGAGTGTTGGAGCGGATCCGCAGCGGGGTGGAGCAGCCGCGGGAGCTGCGGTCGTTGACGGAGCAGGAGCGGCGGATCTTGGAGTATGTGGCGGAGGGGCTGACCAACCGCGAGATCGCGGGGAGGATGTTCCTGGCGGAGAAGACGGTCAAGAACTACGTATCGAGCCTGCTGGCGAAGTTGGGGTTGGAGCGGCGTACGCAGGCGGCCGTGCTGGCCACCCGGCTGCTGCGCGACCACCGGTCCACGTAGCGCCGGATCGTTGGTGGCCGGCCCGCCCAGCCGCAGCCCTGCGGCTCGCGGTCAGCGGACGTACTCGCCGCTGCGGCCCACGACCTGCTCGGCGGGCAGGCGCGGCGTGCGGGCGGGCCCGGGGTGATCCGGGTCCGGGATGCCCAGCCGCATGGCCAGGTACGGCCAGCCGAAGAAGGACAGCACCCGGCGCAGGGCCTGCCGGCTGGCCGGCATCTCCACCGCCTCGCTGATCGGCAGCAGGCCCACGCCGAGTTCGACGGCGGTCAACCACACCGCTGAGAGCGCCTGGCCGCCGCGCAGCCAGCCGGCCGGATCGTCGGTCTCCCCGTAGAGAATCGCGTACGTGGCGGTGCGATCGTGCTCGCCGCCGATCGGCAGCGTTCCGGAGCGGGCGAACGTGCGGATCGGGACATCGGTCTGCGGAGTCTGCGCCGGGATCACGTCGTCCGGGATGCCGGTGTGCTCGGTGCGTGCTCCGCCGGCCCAGCGGTCGAGCTCCGCCTGGATGGCGGGGTCTTCGGCGTCCACGGCCGACGCGTGGGCGACCGCCGCGGCCAGGTGGTCGACCTGATCGGGGTGCAGGATGTGCAGGTGGGCGCCTTCGCCGTCGGCGGTTTGGGCGAGCGTGTCGAGGACCGGCCGCGGGACGGTCTGGCGGGTCACCGGCCGCCGGTCGGTGCGCCGCAGCTGGGTGGTCTGGTAACGGCGCATCGCCTCGGGGCTGATCGGGACCGCGTCGCCGAGGGTGATCCGGGCCAGCAGGTCCGGCTGAGCCGGGTCGGGCAGCGGCACCACAACCGCCTGCCAGCCCACGGCGGCGAGCGCAACCCGCGCGTGGTGTAGCGCGGCACCGCAGCTGATGGCCAGCATCCGCCCGTCCGGGTCGGTCGCGGTGAGCTGGCGGGTGCGTTCGGCGTACAGATCCAGCGCGTCCTGGTGCGCCAGCCACCGCCAGGGCTGGGTGTTGTGGATCGACGGTGCGGCGCCCGCAGCGGCGGCGGCCTCGGCCAGCACCTCACTGGCGTCCCGATCGGAAGTCATCGGCGGTCCATCCTCTCACCCCCGTCGCGGATCCGGACAGGCGATGCCCGCCCTCATCCTCGCCCGCAGTGCCGCTGAGCTCCCAGCGGGGGCCGCCGGTCGGGGACGGTTGGTCCCGATCAGGGACCTTTGGCCCTGTCGGTCCGCGACCCGGCCGGCGACGATCAGCGGGCACCGGGCACCGGGCACCGGGCAGCGGGCCGTGCGGGTTGCAGGCCTGTGTGATCTGGACGAGCATCGGGTCGATGATCCGGCGAACAGGAGGGGGCTCCACTCGTGGCGGACGAGAACGGCACGATCGGCACCGCCGGCCGGGCCCTGCTCGCGGTCGGAGGCCTGGTACGCCGGGCCGAGGTGTCGCCGGACGGCCGGGCGCTGTACCAGGTCGGCGGGCGTGAGGCGGACACCTTCTACCGGGACCGCTGGTCGTACGACAAGGTGGTGCGCTCCACGCACGGCGTGAACTGCACCGGGTCGTGCTCGTGGAAGGTGTACGTCAAGGACGGCATCATCACCTGGGAGGCCCAGCAGACCGACTACCCGTCGGTCGGCCCGGACCGGCCGGAGTACGAGCCGCGCGGATGCCCGCGCGGCGCCGCCTTCTCGTGGTACACGTACTCGCCGACCCGGGTCCGCTACCCGTACGCCCGCGGTGTCCTGGTCGAGATGTACCGCGAGGCGAAGGCACGCCTCGGCGATCCGGTGGCCGCGTGGGCCGACATCCAGGCCGACCCGCAGCGGCGCCGCACCTACCAGCGGGCCCGGGGCAAGGGCGGCCTGGTGCGCGTGTCGTGGGACGAGGCGCTGGAGATGGTGGCCGCCGCCCACGTGCACGCCATCAAGGAGTACGGGCCGGACCGGGTGGCGGGCTTCTCGCCGATTCCGGCCATGTCGATGGTGTCGCACGCGGTCGGCGCCCGGTTCATCTCGCTGATCGGCGGGGCCATGCTGTCGTTCTACGACTGGTACGCCGACCTGCCGGTGGCCTCGCCGCAGGTGTTCGGCGACCAGACCGACGTGCCCGAGTCGGGCGACTGGTGGGACGCGGCGTACCTGATGATGTGGGGCTCGAACGTGCCGGTGACGCGGACCCCGGACGCGCACTGGATGACCGAGGCGCGCTACCGCGGGCAGAAGGTCGTCGTGGTCAGCCCCGACTACGCCGACAGCGTCAAGTTCGCCGACGAGTGGTTGCCGGCGGCGCCCGGCACGGACGGCGCGCTGGCGATGGCGATGGGCCACGTCATCCTCAAGGAGTTCTTCGTCGACCGCATGACGCCGCGGTTCGCCGACTACGTGACCCGCTACACGGACCTGCCGTACCTGGTCACCCTGGTGGAGCGGGGCGGCGCGTACGTGCCGGGCAAGTTCCTGACCGCCGCGGACCTCGGCGAGACCAGCCGTGAGGCCGCGTTCAAGCCGGTGGTGTGGGACCAGGCCAGCGCCGCGCCCGCCGCGCCCAACGGCTCGCTCGGCCACCGGTACGCCGAGTCCGGCGCGGGCAAGTGGAACCTCGACCTCGGCGACCTGCGGCCCCTGTTGTCCGTTATGGACACTGACGGCGCAGAGCCGGTCGAGGTCCACCTGCCGCGGTTCGACACCACCCCGGCCGGTGTGCTGCGCCGCGGGGTGCCCGCCCGTCGGGTCGCGGGCAAGCTCGTCACCACCGTGTACGACCTGATGCTGGCGCAGTACGGGGTAGGCCGCGACGGCCTGCCCGGGCAATGGCCGTCGTCCTATGCGGACGCCAGCCTGCCGTACACGCCGGCCTGGCAGGAGCCGATCACCGGCGTGCCGGCGGCCGCGTGCACCCGGGTAGCCCGCGAGTTCGCCGACAACGCCGACCGGTCCGGCGGCCGGTCGATGATCATCATGGGCGCGGGCACCAACCACTGGTTCCACTCCGACACCATCTACCGGGCCATGCTGGCGCTCACCACGCTGACCGGCTGCCAGGGCGTCAACGGCGGCGGCTGGGCGCACTACGTGGGGCAGGAGAAGTGCCGGCCGCTGACCGGCTGGACCCACCTCGCGTTCGCGCTGGACTGGACGCGCCCGCCCCGGCAGATGGTCGGCACCGCGTACTGGTACCTGCACACGGACCAGTGGCGCTACGACACCTATGACGCCGGCGTGCTGGCGTCGCCGACCGGCGAGGGCCGGTTCGCCGGACGGCACACCGCCGACCTGATCGCGCAGTCGGCCCGGCTGGGATGGATGCCCAGCATGCCCACGTTCGACCGCAACCCGCTGGACCTGGCTGACGAGGCCGTCGCGGCGCGCCCGGACGACCCGGCGTCCTATGTGGCCGACGCGCTGCGCGACGGCCGGCTCGGCTTCGCCTGCCAGGACCCGGACGCGCCCGAGAACTGGCCGCGCGTGCTCACCGTGTGGCGGGCCAACCTGCTCGGCTCGTCCGCCAAGGGCAACGAGTACTTCCTGCGGCACCTGCTGGGCACCGACGCCTCGCTGCGGGCCACCGAGGCCGCGCCAGAGCAGCGGCCGGCGGACGTGCGCTGGCGCGACGAGGCGCCGGAGGGCAAGCTCGACCTGCTGCTGTCGCTGGACTTCCGGATGACCTCCACCACGCTCTTCTCCGACGTGGTGCTGCCGGCTGCCACCTGGTACGAGAAGCACGACCTGTCGAGCACGGACATGCACCCGTTCGTGCACGCGTTCACCCCGGCGATCGCGCCGCCCTGGCAGACCCGCACCGACTTCGACGCCTTCCACGGCATCGCCCGCGCCTTCTCCGCGCTGGCCGCGACCCACCTGGGCGTGCGCAGGGACCTGGTCGCCGCGCCGCTGCTGCACGACACCCCGGACGCGCTGTCGACGCCACATGGCACGGTGCGGGACTGGGCGGACGGCGGCACCATGCCGAAGCTCGTCGTGGTCGAGCGCGACTACGGCGCGGTGGCGGCGAAGATGGCCGCGCTCGGCCCGCTGCTGGACCGGCTGGGGACCACCACCAAGGGTGTCACCGTGGACGTGGCTCCCGAGGTGGAGCTGCTCGCCCGGGTCAACGGAACGGTGCGCGGCGGCGTCGCCGACGGCCGGCCCGCGCTCGCCCGCGACGTGCACGCGTGCGAAGCCATCCTGGCCCTGTCCGGCACCACCAACGGCCGGGTCGCCACCGCCGGCTTCCATGCCCTGGAGCGGCGCACCGGCACCGCGCTGGCCGACCTCGCCGCCGAGCACGAGGGCAAGCGGGTCAGCTTCGCCGACACGCAGGCCCGGCCGGTGCCGGTCATCACCAGCCCGGAGTGGTCGGGCAGCGAGGCCGGCGGGCGGCGGTACTCGCCGTTCACCATCAACACCGAGCGGCACAAACCCTGGCACACGCTGACCGGCCGGCAGCACTTCTTCCTGGACCACGACTGGATGCACGAGGCCGGCGAGGCGCTGCCCATCTTCCGGCCCCCGCTGGACATGCACCAGCTCTTCGGCGAACCCCGGCTGGGACCCGCCGGCGAGCTGGAGATCACGCTCCGGTACCTGACCCCGCATTCGAAGTGGTCCATCCACTCCGAGTACCAGGACAACCTCATCATGCTCACGCTGTCCCGCGGCGGGCCGACCATCTGGATCAGCGAGGCTGACGCCGCCCGCATCGGCGTGCGGGACAACGACTGGATCGAGGCGGTCAACCGCAACGGCGTGGTCGTCGCGCGGGCGGTGGTGTCGCACAAGATGCCCGAGGGGACCGTCTACATGTACCACGCGCAGGAGCGCGTGGTGGACGTGCCGAAGGCCGAGGCGTCCGGCCGCCGCGGCGGCATCCACAACTCGCTGACCCGGCTGCTGGTCAAGCCCACCCACCTGATCGGCGGGTACGCCCAGCTGTCCTTCGCGTTCAACTATCTGGGCCCGACCGGTAACCAGCGCGACGAGGTCACCGTGATCCGCCGCCGCTCGCAGGAGGTGGAGTACTGATGCGCGTGATGGCCCAGATGGCGATGGTGATGAACCTCGACAAGTGCATCGGCTGCCACACCTGCTCGGTCACCTGCAAGCAGGCCTGGACCAACCGGTCCGGCGTGGAGTACGTCTGGTTCAACAACGTGGAGACCCGGCCGGGCCAGGGCTACCCGCGCACGTACCAGGACCAGGCCACGTGGCAGGGCGGCTGGGTGCGCACCCGCCGCGGCCGGCTCAAGCCCCGCTCGGGCGGGCGAATCAAGCGGCTGCTGTCTATCTTCGCCAACCCGAAGCTGCCGTCCATCCGGGACTACTACGAGCCCTGGACCTACGAGTACGAGCACCTGCTGACCGCACCCGCCGGAGAGCACACCCCGGTCGCCCGGCCCCGGTCGCTGATCAGCGGGCGGGACATGACCATCACGTGGAGCGCCAACTGGGACGACTCCCTCGCCGGTGGCAACGAGACCGCGGCCGGTGACCCGATCCTCGCCCGGGTGAGCGAGCGGGTGCGCCAGGAGTACGCCAAGGCGTTCATGTTCTTCCTGCCCCGCATCTGCGAGCACTGCCTCAACCCGTCCTGCGCCGCCGCCTGCCCCTCCGGCGCCATCTACAAGCGGGCCGAGGACGGCATCGTCCTGGTCGACCAGGACCGCTGCCGGGGCTGGCGGATGTGCGTGACCGGCTGCCCGTACAAGAAGATCTACTTCAACCACCGCACCGGCAAGGCGGAGAAGTGCACGTTCTGCTTCCCGCGCGTGGAGATCGGCATACCGACCGTCTGCTCGGAGACCTGCGTGGGCCGGTTGCGCTACATCGGGCTGATGCTCTACGACGCCGACGCGGTGGCCCGCGCCGCCGCGGTCGAGAACGAGACCGACCTGTACGAGGCCCAGCGCTCGGTCTTCCTCGACCCGCACGACCCGGCGGTGGTCGCCGAGGCTCAGCGGAGCGGGATCCCGGAGGACTGGATCGCCGCCGCGCAACGCTCGCCGATCTGGGACCTCATCATGCGGTACGAGGTGGCGCTGCCCCTGCACCCGGAGTACCGCACCATGCCGATGGTCTGGTACATCCCTCCACTGTCTCCGGTCGTGGACGTGCTGCGCGACACCGGGCACGACGCCGAGGACGCGGGCAACCTCTTCGGTGCGGTGGACGCCCTGCGGATCCCGGTGGAGTATCTGGCCCAGCTGTTCACCGCCGGAGACACCGCGCCGGTCACCGCGGTCCTGCGCCGCCTCGCCGCGATGCGCGCCTACCAGCGTCGCATCAACCTCGGCGAGCCGCCGGACGAGTCGATCGCCGCCTCGGTCGGCATGACGGGGGAGCAGATCCAGGACATGTACCGGCTGCTGGCCATCGCAAAGTACGACGAGCGGTATGTCATCCCGGCCGCGCACGCCGAGACGGCCCAGGGCCTGGAGGAGCTGGCCACCGGGTGCAGCCTGGACTACGAGGGCGGGCCGGGCATGGGCGGCACCGGCCCGTTCGGCGAGTCGTCCGGCCGCTACGCGCCGATCGCGGTGGAGAACTTCCGGGCTCTCGCCGACCGCCAACGCGGAGAGACCTTCGTCGACCCCGCCGACCCGAGCCGGGCCCGGATCAACCTGCTCAACTGGGACGGCAAGGGGCGGCCGGCCGGACTGTTCCCGCCCCGCCCGCCGTCGCCGCGCCGCCCGGAAGAGTCGCCGGGCAACCCGCCGAAGGAGTCGCCGGGCAGCCCGGAGGAGAAGGCATCCGGCAGCCCCGAGGAGAAGCAGTGAACCCCGGCCAGCGGGCGGTGGCGGCCCGGGCGGCATCCCTGCTGCTGCGCTATCCGGACGCTGATGTGCTCGCCGCGGTGCCGGCGGTACGGGCCGCGCTCGCCGAGCTGCCCGCGGCGGTGGCCGGGCCGCTCGGCGAGGTGGCCGCGTACCGCGCCGGCGCCGATCCGGTCGGGCTGGCCAGCGAGTACGTCGCCGTGTTCGACATGCGCCGCCGGTGCGCGCTGCACCTGACGTACTACACGCACGGCGACACGCGCGCCCGCGGCCAGGCCCTGGCCGACTTCGCCGCCGCGTACCGCGTCGCCGGGCTCGTTGTCGACGGCGGCGAGCTGCCGGACTACCTGCCGGCCGTGCTCGACCTCGCCGCCGCCCACCACAACGGGTGGCGGCTGCTGCGCGACCACCGGATCGGCCTCGACCTGCTGGAGTCGGCGCTGGAGCGCGACGGGTCGGTGTACGCCCACGCGGTGCGGGGCGTGCGCCTGCTGCTGCCGCCGCCCGGCCCGGCCGACCTGACCGCCGCCGCCCGGCTGGCCCGCACCGGGCCGCCAGCCGAGCAGGTGGGCCTGCAACCGTATTCGGTACCCGGAGGCCGTTTGTGAACACCGTGCTGTGGGTCATCGTGCCCTACCTGTCCATCGTGGTCTTCGTCGGCGGCCTCATCTGGCGGCACCGCTACGACAAGTTCGGCTGGACCACCCGCTCCTCGCAGCTGTACGAGAGCGCGGTGCTCCGCTGGGGCAGCCCGCTGTTCCACTTCGGAGTGCTGCTGGTGCTCATCGGCCACGTTGTCGGCCTGCTGGTGCCCAAGTCGTGGACCGAGGCGGTGGGCATCAGCGAGCACAGCTACCACCTGATGGCCGTGTTCCTCGGCACCGTCGCCGGGATGTGCACCCTCATCGGGATGGCCATCCTCATCGCCCGCCGCCGCCTCGTCGGCCCGGTCTTCGCCGCCACCACCCGCAACGACAAGGCGATGTACGTGGTCCTCGGCTCGGTGATCGTGCTCGGCCTGCTGGCCACGGTGCGCGCCAACGCGCTCGGCGACGGCTACGACTACCGCGAGACGGTCTCGCCCTGGTTCCGGTCGCTGTTCTACCTCAGCCCGGATCCGGAGGTGATGGCGGAGGTTCCGCTCGGGTTCCAGCTGCACGTGCTGGCCGCGTTCGTGCTCTTCGCGTTCTGGCCGTTTACCCGGCTGGTGCACGCGTTCAGCGCGCCAGTCGGCTACCTCACCCGCCCGTACGTCGTCTACCGCAGCCGTGACCCGCACCCCGGGCTGCGCGCCCCCCGGCCCGGCTGGGACACCATCCCGAGCTCCGGCCGGCGGACGGCCGCTCGATGACCGCGTCCTCGCCCGCTCCCGGCGCCGTCGCGGACGCGCCGGGAGCGGGCCGGCGCGAGGCCGCCAACCTGGCGCTGGCCACCGCCGGCTTCCTGATCAGCTTCTGGGCGTGGGCCCAGCTCAGCCCGCTCGCCCCGGGCA
>JADGHA010000157.1 GCA_019689695.1 Micromonosporaceae bacterium
GCCCCCCGACTTAGGCTGATTTAAGGGGTATTCCGGGGTACACAACTGCAAGATCGCGGGGTAAAGAGGCGGAGGTGGACGGAGGCGGTGACCGTGGTCGGGCTGGGGAGGGCGGCGATCCGGGCGGCCAGCGCCTGCGGATCCGTGTGCCAGGCGCTGGGTCCCATGCCGACCAGCGCGTTCACCTCGGCGTGAGTCAGCCGCATCGACCGCTCCAGCCGCTGCTCCTGTACAGGCACGAACCAGGCCGAGAGGCTGGCGGCGACCCGATCCCGCTTCTCGGCGTCCACAGTGAGCAGGCCGAGCGGACCGATCAGTTCGGCCAGGTGGCCGGTGGTCGGTGTGACCACGAGCAGCGTGCCGCCGGGGCGGAGGACCCGGTGGAACTCGGCGCCGTTGCGCGGGGCGAAGACGTCCAGCAGCGCGTCCGCGGCGTGGTCGGCCAGCGGCAGCCGCTGCCAGGTGTCGCAGAGCGCCGCGGCGGCCCGGGGATGGGCCCGCGCGGCACGGCGTACCGCCGGTTTGGAAATGTCCAGGGCGAGCCCTGCCATCTGCGGGTGCGCGTCGAGCACGGCGGCGAGGTGGTGACCGGTGCCCGCGCCCGCGTCCACCACGAGGTCGCTGCCCGGGGTCGCCGAAGCCAGCGCGGCGGAGATGAAGTCGAAGTGGCCGGCGGAGAGGAAGCTGGCCCGGGCGGCCACCATCTGCGCGGTGTCACCGGCGTGGGTCACCCGGCCGGCGGCCAGGTTCACGTACCCCTGCCGGGCCACGTCGAAGGTGTGCCCACGCGGGCAGCGCACCGCCCCGTCCGCCACCGCCAGGCCGAGGGTGCAGTTCGGGCAGCGGAGGTACCGCAGCACGTCCCTGTTCATGTCCCGCGACTCCCCGTACGACTAAGGTCACCACATGGTTGCACCGCTCGCGTATGAGGAGATCCGCAAGGCCCCCAAGGCACTGCTGCACGACCACCTGGACGGCGGCCTGCGGCCGGCCACGGTGCTGGAGCTGGCCGCCGACGTGGGACACCAACTGCCGGCGCAGGACGCCGACGAGCTGAGCCGCTGGTTCGAGGCGTCGGCGAACTCGGGTTCGCTCGAGCGTTACCTGGAGACTTTCGCGCACACCGTCGCCGTCATGCAGACCGAGCCGGCGCTGCACCGGGTGGCCGCCGAGTGCGCCCGTGACCTCGCGGCGGACGGCGTGGTCTACGCCGAGGTGCGGTTCGCGCCGGAGCAGCACCTGCAACGCGGGCTCACCCTCGAACAGGTCGTGGAGGCGGTGCTGGCCGGCTTCGCCGACGGGGTGCAGCAGGCGGCCGCGGCCGGTACGCCGATCCGGGTCGGCACCCTGCTGACCGCGATGCGGCATGCGGCCCGGTCGATGGAGATCGCCGAGCTCGCGGTCCGCTACCGGGACGCCGGGGTGGTCGGGTTCGACATCGCCGGCGCGGAGGCGGGCTTCCCACCCACCCGTCACCTGGACGCCTTCGAGTACCTGCAGCGGGAAAACTTCCACTTCACCATCCACGCCGGCGAGGCGTTCGGGCTGCCGTCGATCTGGCAGGCGATCCAGTGGTGCGGTGCGGACCGGCTCGGGCACGGTGTGCGCATCGTGGACGACATCAGCGTGGCCGACCCGCACCGGCCGGTCCTGGGACGGCTCGCGGCGTACGTGCGGGACAAGCGGATTCCGCTGGAGCTGTGCCCGTCCTCCAACGTGCAGACCGGTGCCGCCAAGTCGATCGCCGAGCACCCGATCGGGCTGCTGCGCGACCTGCGGTTCAGGGTCACCGTCAACACCGACAACCGGCTGATGAGCGGGACCTCCATGTCGCGTGAGATGGCGTTGCTGGTGGAGGCCTTCGGGTACGGCTGGCGCGAGCTGCAGTGGTTCACCATCAACGCGATGAAGAGCGCCTTCATCCCGTTCGACGAACGGTTGGCGATCATCGATGAGGTGATCAAGCCGGGGTACGCCAAGCTGGCGGAATAAATGTCGGCGGTGACTGTGCGTGCATGGCGGCCCGTTCGCGCTCCAGGTAAGGTCTGTGCCGTCCCGCCGGTCCCCGGGGCCAGCTCTGGATCCGAGGGTCGCGGGCGGGCGTACCAACCGGGCAACTAGGGAAATATCACAATCTCACCATGGGTGATAACAGCAAAACGAACAGTAGTCACGGCACACCAGCACCGCGAACCCGTGGTGGTATCGGGCAACCTGGTCTTTCTTCTTGACCCGGCACGTGATGGAATCTCGGGGGTCCGGCCAGACTTGGCCGGCCGGTGAGAGGTGTCCAGACCGAGCGGGCACCGGGACGGGAGGGCGGTGACGTGAGCACGCGGCCATCGACCAGCGACGGTCTGCTGTCGCGCCTGCGCCGTCCCTTCGGCCGGCTGCGCGACCTGCCGATCTGGTCCAAGCTCGGGCTCATCATGATCGTCCCGACCATCGCCACCATCGTGGTCGGCACCAACGGCATGATCGGCCACATCCAGGACGCCCAGGACGCCGATCGGGCGCGGTCGCTGGCCAGCCTGACCGAGGCGGCCGGCGCGCTGGTGCACGGCTTGCAGGACGAGCGGGCCGCCGCGGTCATCCTGCTCGGCACCCAGAACCAGGGCGCCAGGCAGAACCGGCTCACCGCCTACCGGGACGCGCACAGCGCGGTGGATGCCGCCCAGCGGCCGTACGCCCAGCGCAGCGCGGCCGTCGGCGACCTGCCGGACAACTTCGACAAGCTGCTGCGGGACATCTCGCAGGAGCTCGGCGAGCTGGCCACTACCCGCAGCGAGGTGGAGGCCGGCAAGATCAGCATCAGCAGCGCGAAGAGCTGGTACCAGGTCCTGATCAACAACCTGCTCACCATCGCCGACTCGGCGGCGCCGCTGGCCGGCGACAGCAGCCTCAGCGACCGCATCCGGGCCGCCGCGGCGCTCTCCCGGGAGAAGGAGTTCCTCTCCCTGGAACGCACCGTGGTGCTGGACGCCTTCAGCCAGGGCGGGATGACCCCCAAGCTGAAGGAGGAGTTCATCTCCACCCTGACCGGCCAGCAACAGGCCCTGCAGTCCTTCCAGTCGGTGGCCACCGAGGCCGAGCGCGCCCGGTACGACCAGACGGTCTCCGGGTCGGCGCTGCGGGAAGCGAACTCGCGCACCGGTGACGTGCGGGAGCTGGTCGGCAGCAACGCCACCGAGCTGCCGTTCGACGAGACCGACTGGGACACCGCCATGGTCGGCCACGCCGAGCTGCTGCGGAACGTGGAGGTCGAGCTCGACCGGAACCTGGTCACCGCGGCGACCAACCGGCGCGACGAGGTGACCCGCACCGTCCTGGTGGAGAGCGGCGCACTGCTCGGCATGCTGCTGCTGGCCATCCTCTTCGCCTGGCTGGTGGCCCGCTCGATGGCCCGCTCGCTGCGCGAGCTGCGGCAGGGGGCGCTCGCCGTCGCGCAGTACGGCCTGCCCCAGGCGGTGGCCCGGCTGCGCGACCCGGCGCTGTCCACCCAGCTGTCGCCGCAGCAGGTCGCGGCCCAGATCGCCGAGCCGCTGCCGGTCCGCAGCAAGGACGAGTTCGGGCAGGTCACCGAGGCGTTCAACGCGGTGCACCTGGAGGCGGTCCGCACGGCGGCCGAGCAGGCGCAGCTGCGCTCGTCGGTGGCCACCATGTTCGTCAACCTGGCCCGCCGCTCGCAGATCCTGGTGGACCGGCTGATCGGTCACCTGGACCGGCTCGAGCGCAGCGAGGAGGACCCGGACGCGCTGGCCGAGCTGTTCCAGCTCGACCACCTGGCCACCCGCATGCGCCGCAACGACGAGAACCTGCTGGTGCTCGCCGGCGCCGACTCCACCCGCGTGCAGCGCGAGCCGGCGGCGCTGCTGGACGTCCTGCGCGCCGCGCAGTCCGAGGTGGAGCACTACACCCGCATCGAGTTCGGCGTGATCGACCGGGACATCGAGGTGGCCGCGCACGCGGTCAACGACCTGGTGCACCTGCTGGCCGAGCTGTTCGACAACGCCACCGCGTTCTCCCCGCCCGACTCGCACGTGGTGGTGGAGGCGCGCCGGGTCGGCGAACGGGCCTCGCTCTACGTGGAGGACCACGGCATCGGCATCTCGCCCGAGCAGCTGGCCGAGCTGAACGAGCGGCTCGCCACGCCGCCACAGGTGGACGTCGCCGTCTCCCGGATGATGGGCCTGGTCGTGGTCTCCCGGCTGGCCGCACGGCACGGCGTGAAGGTGGAGCTGCGCCGCGGACCCGAGCGCGGAACCATCGCCGACGTCACGCTGCCCACGTCCGTCCTGGTCCCGCGGGCGCTCGTCGGACGGGTCCAGGGTGCGCCCCACGCCAGCGGCGTCGGCGAGCTGGGCGGCAGCGTCCCGACCTCTGCCGCCCCCGCCCGGCGCCCGTCGTTCGGTGGGCCGCTGGCCCTGGAGAGCGGGCCCTCGGCGGCCGGCGGCCGGCCCGCGTACTCCGGCCTGTTCGCCGACGGACCCTCGTCCGGCGGGTTCGGCGGGCCGCCCGCCCCGGGCCGCGGCCGCCCCGGGCAGCGGCCGATGCCGGCCTGGTCCGATCTCACCGGTGCGAGCGCGGCCAGCACCAACAGCGGGGGCCCCAACGGCGCCTACGGCTCAAACGGCGGCCCCGCGACGTCCAGCCTCGGTGCGGGCGCCAACGGCGAGCCGTTCGTCCCGCGGACCCCGGATGCGCCGGGCGCCGGGCCGTTGCCGCAGCGGCAGGCGCACGACCCGTGGACTGTCGACGGTGAGCTCGCCGACGAGGCCGGGTCCGGGCGGATCCCGCGGCAGGCGCCGTTCAGCCCGGAGGCGCGCTCCAGCCTGCCCCGGCGTCCGGTCAACCCGCCCGGTGGGATGCCCCCGACGTCCGCCCCACCGGCGTCCGACCCCTCGGCCCGGGATGGCCGGGGCCAGGCGCCGTTCGCGATGCCGCCACAGGGTCTGGTCCCACCGATGCCGGGGCCCGCGGGCGCGCCGCCGGTCTCCGGTCCGCCGGCCCCGGCCAGCGGCCCGCCGCCGGCCGCCGGACCGTCCGATACCGCCACTCCACCGCCGGCCTGGCCGCCGGTCGCGCCCGCGCATCCCGGCGGCGAGGATGCCGGTGCCACCGCGCCCACCCCGGCTGTCCCGGAGGAGCTCGCCGCCGCGCTCGACATGACCGCCGAGCTGCCGAAGGTGCGCCCGACCGAGCCTGACGCCAAGGCTGGGTCAGGCACCCCGGCCGCGGGTGAGGCCGAGCCGGCCTCGGCACCGGCCGAGCCAGCCTCGGCACCGCCGGCAGCGGCTGCGCCTGCTTCGGCGCCACCGGCCACTCCAACGTCCGCCCAGCCAGCCGCGTCCGGGATCGGCTCCGGTGCGGGTGCGCCGGAGCGCCGGACACCGGACGAGACGATGGAGCTGCCGATCTTCCGCGAGCTCGAGTCGGCGTGGTTCCGCACCCGCCGCCCGGCGGCCCCGTCCAGCGCACCCACACCCACCTCCGGCGTGCCCTTCCCTGCCTCGTCGAGCGCACCACCGGCCTGGGACTCGTCGTCCCCGGCCCGGTTCGAGCCGGTGCCCGGCGGCAACGGCACCCGGTCGAGCAACGTGAACGGCACGACGACAGGTAGCAACTCGACGATGGCAGCAACCCCGATGCCCGCCGGCGGGCCCTCCTGGCAGACTGCGGCCGACGAAGGTTGGCGCGCCGCGTCCGCGGCCGCGGAGGTACCGGTGACCGAGACGACCGAGGCCGGGTTGCCCAAGCGGGTACCCATGGCCCAGCTCGTTCCGGGGGGCGTCGAACGGCCCGCGACCACGATGCAGCGGCGTACCCCGGAGGGCGTGCGTGGGCTGCTTTCCGCGTACCACCGCGGCGTGCAGCGCGGCCGGTCGGAACCCAAGGACGGGGGCCACGGCCCAGGCGTCAACCCCCAGCCGAGCACGGCAGGGCCACAACAACAGGGTGGCAAGGAGCAGGAGGCATGACAACTACGCAAGATCTCGGTTGGCTGCTGGCCAACTTCGCCGATCGCGTACCAGGTGTCGCGCACGCGGTGGCCGTCTCCGCGGACGGCCTGCTGCTCGCCGCGTCGCGAGACCTGCCACGGGACCGCGCCGACCAGCTCGCCGCGATCGCGTCCGGTCTGGTCAGCCTCACGCAGGGCGCGGCGCGCTGCTTCGAGGGCGGGGCCGTGCTGCAGACTGTGGTGGAGATGGACAACGGATTCCTCTTCCTGATGTCCATCTCGGACGGTTCGTCGTTCGCGGTCCTCGCCGCGCGCAGCTGCGACGTGGGCCAGGTCGGGTATGAGATGGCGCTGCTGGTCGACCGGGTCGGCGACGCGCTCACCCCGGCGCCGCGGACCGCGGCCGGGATGCTGGGCTAACCAGCGCACTGAAGTACCGCGCACGGGGGATGGAGCGAGTAGGGGGTGAACGGCGACATGACCGAACGCGATGAGCCGACCGGCGCGCTGGTCCGGCCGTACGCCGTTACCCGAGGCCGCACCCGCCCGAAGCTGGAGATCGCGCTGGAGGCACTGGTCGAGACCACCCAGCGCGGCCGCTCCGCCGGCGCCGGCAAGGGCGGCCACGGTCGGGAGCATCAATACATCGCCGCGCTCTGCGACGGCCGGCTGCAGTCGCTTGCGGAGATCGCGGCGCGCATGCACCTGCCGCTCGGGGTCGCTCGGGTACTCATCGCCGACATGGCCGCCGAAGGCCTGCTCGCGGTGTACGAGCCGACGTCCTTCGACAACAACGACGCGGTAGGCACGGAACTGCTGGAGAGGGTGCTGAGTGGACTTCGCAGGCTCTGACGCGTCGCCCCGGGGGATGTCCGGGCGGGTGACATCGGCGAAAATCGTCATCGCCGGTGGGTTCGGCGTCGGCAAGACGACGCTGGTCGGCTCGGTCTCGGAGATCACTCCGCTGACCACCGAGGCCATCATGACCTCGGCGGGCGTGGGCGTGGACGACACACGGCAGGTGCCCGGCAAGACGACCACCACGGTCGCCATGGACTTCGGTCGCATCACCATCGACCGGGACCTGATCCTGTACCTGTTCGGCACCCCCGGGCAGACCCGGTTCTGGTTCATGTGGGACGAACTGGTGCGCGGCGCGATCGGCGCAGTGGTGCTGGTGGACACCCGCCGGCTGGCCGACTGCTTCGCGGCCATCGACTTCTTCGAGCACCGCCGGTTGCCCTACCTGGTCGCGATCAACTGCTTCGACGGAATGCAGTACCACGACCCGGAGGATGTCCGGGACGCGCTGGCCGTGGGCCGGGACGTTCCGGTCATCTCCTGCGACGCGCGTAACCGCGAGTCGACCAAGCAGGTGCTGATCTCGCTGGTGGAGTACGTCCTCACGATGCGTCGCCACCGGGCAGCCGCACACGCCTGAGACGCCAGCGCTCCGCGGGCGCGGGCGTGACCGTCCGCGCCATCCCGACCAAGCTGCGGGTTGCGAGATCACCGGCTTTTCCGGCCAGCTCTCTCCAAGCCGTGCCTCGGCCAGCTCGCTGCAGGACATGACTCAGCCGAACCGCTCCCAGGTGATCGCGGCCGCGTACCGGTCACCGTATGAGCCGGTGATGCACCGGCCAGTGCCGTGCGTCGCATCGGCGGGTGCGCTCAGCGCCGACGGTCAGCGCGCGTGACTCCTGCGGTAGGTGTAGTCCTCGTCCTCGCGGCTGCCGGTGTCGCGGCTGAAATCCCAGCCGCGGGCCGACTCACGGCCGGGCCGGCCGCCCACGGCGTACCCGTTGATCTCCTGCCCGCGCCGCCAGCCCTGGAAGTAGCCGCTGGTGTGCGCCGCGATGCTGGCCGCGTCCCGGACGATCCGTAGTGGACGGTCGGGGGTGCTCAGCGGTGAGCCGGGCACCAGGTTGGCCTGAGGTACCCGCTTGGGCAGGCCGGCGGAGGTCGCCGCGCCGACCGTCGGCCGGGACGCCTGCTCGGCCGCCTTCCACCCGAAGTCCGCGATGGAATCCCAGTCGGGCGGCCCCTCCTCGCCGCGGCCGACAAACCACGCCGACTTCGCCTGGGCGAAGATGAGCAGGTCGCCATCGCCGTCGTCGTCAGTGGAACCGAGCGGGCCCGCTCGGTCGGATCCGTCCCGTCGGCTCTTTGTCGCTTCCGACCAATCGCTGTCGTCGCTGTCCGACCCGTTCCGCCCGACCAGGCGCAACGGCGGCGTGTCGAGCCCGCGCTCGGGGGCGGGCAGGTCCAGGCTCACGCTCGCCGGCCGGGACTCGCCGTCGCGGTCCGCGGGCCGGTCCTCGCGCAGCGCACGGTCGGCGAGCGGTGGCGGCTCCACCAGCCGCAGTGCCGGCGGCTCCGGCGGGAGGTCGTCGGCCTGCCACGGCGGTGTCACCCGGCCACCGGCCAGCGCGCTGATCCGCTCCGCCGTGCCGGTCGGAGTGTCCAGTTCGGACGGATAGCCGGCGGGACCGATACCAGGCAGCGCCGCCGCGTCCTTACTGAGATCGTCACTTGTGGACGTGAGCGGCCAGTTGGCCCGGGCCCCCGGGGCGGGCCGGTCGGGGCGCGGCGTGGGGACCGGGACGGTGTAGTCGGTGGCGCTGTAGCGGGCGGCCGGTGCCCCGTCGTCGATCCAGCGGTCGGCATCCCCGTTCTGTGCGGCCCGTCGGCCGGACCGCGCCCCGCCGCGCTCCATCGCCGCGGTCACGCTCTCCCGGGTGGCGCCGGCGTTCTGCG
>JADGHA010000158.1 GCA_019689695.1 Micromonosporaceae bacterium
CCACCAGGGCGACAGGCCATCCGGCGGTGGGCGGGGCGGGCGTATCCCGGCGTCGTCTGCGGTTCGCCGTGCCAGTGCTTGTCGGCGCACTGTTGCTGACCCCCACCACGGCACAGGCTTCCCGGGGCGACCTGCACGGCAGGCACGCCGGGCAGGTCGTGCGGGTGATGACGCGCAACCTGTACCTGGGCGCTGACCTGGCTCCGGCGATCGGCGCGCCGAGCCTCGCCGCGTTCGTCGACGCCAACGGCGCGGTCCTGCGGCAGACGACGGCCACGAACTTCCCGACCCGGGCGAAGGGCCTCGCGGCCGAGATCCTCCAGCAGCAGCCGGACCTGGTCGGTCTCCAGGAGGTGGCGCTGTGGCGCACCGGGCCGGCGTCGGTCGCCCCGCTGCTCGGCGGGCCCAAGACGGCCACCATGGTGCGGTACGACTTCCTGCAGCTGCTGCTCCACGAGCTGAACGCCGGCCGGATCCGCTACCGGCCGGTCGCCGTCCAGCAGGAGTTCGACTTCGAGGCTCCGGCGAACGAGAACGGCGTCCGCGGCGACGGGGCCGAGCCGGTGCCGGACGCCGAGCTGAACGCGCGGCTCACCATGCGGGACGTCATCCTGGCCCGGGTCGGCGGCGGCGTCCACACATGGGCGCCGGCGGGTGGCACCTTCCAGCATCTCCTGACGCTGCCCATCCTCGGCACGCCGGTCACGGTCACGCGCGGCTGGACGCGGGTCGAGGCGAGGGTGCGCGGCAGCGCCCCGTTCCGCTTCGTCAACACCCATCTGGAGGCGTTCGACCCGCGCACCGTGCACCCGAGCATCCGGGCGCTGCAGGCCGGTGAGCTCGTCGCGCCGGGCGGGCCGGCGACCGGCCCCCGGCCGGTCGTGCTGCTCGGCGACCTCAACTCGGACGACGACACCGTGGTGCCCGACGACCAGCAGGCCTACCGCGTGCTGCTGGGCGCCGGGCTCGTCGAGCGCAGCACCGGCCACCCGCTCAGCTGCTGCATCCACTCGTACGACCTGAGAACGGGTACGGCGGCCGAGTTCGACCACCAGGTCGACCACGTGATGACGAACTCCCCGCAGCGGGTGCGGCTGGTGGCGTCCACAGTGACCGGCAGGACGATGCACGCCGGCTACTGGGACTCCGACCACGCGGGGGTGTTCAGCGCCCTGCGCATCCGCTGACCCCACGGCAGCGTGCCGGCGGCCACCGGCCTGGGCGGCCCCGGCGCGGCTACCGGGCCAGCCAGCCGCCGTCGACCGGCAGGACCGCGCCGTGCACGTAGCGCGCCGCATCCGAGGCGAGAAAGACGACCGCGCCCATGACGTCCTCGGGCGTGCCCCACCGTCCTGCCGGGATGCGGTCGAGGATCGCCCGCGAGCGGTGCGGATCCGCGCGCAGCGGCGCCGTGTTGTCGGTCGCCATGTACCCGGGCGCGATGGCGTTGACGTTGACGCCCGAGCCGGCCCATTCGTTCGCCAGTGCCTTGGTCAGGCCGACCACGGCATGCTTGCTCGCCGCGTACCCGGGCACGTTGATGCCGCCCTGGTAGGAGAGCATCGAGGCGACCGTGATGATGCGGCCGCCGCCGCGGGCGAGCATGATCCGGCCGGCTGCCTGGGACAGGTGGAACACCGCGTCCAGGTTGACCGCCAGCACCTCGTCCCAGTCCTGCGCGCTGACGTCGACGGCCGGAGCGCGGCGGATGGTGCCGGCGTTGTTCACCAGGATGTCCAGCCGGCCCAGCTCGGTTGCCACGGTGTCCACCGCGGCGGCGAGCTCGGCCGGCGCGGCCCGGCCCAGGTCGGCCGGCACGTGCAGGACGCGCCGCCCGAGCGGCGCGATCTGCGCGGCCGTCTCGGCCGGGTCGGACCGACAGAGCAGGGCGATATCGGCACCGGCCTCGGCGAGTGCCGTCGCGAACGCCCGGCCGAGGCCCCGGTTGCCGCCGGTGACCAGGGCGACCCGGCCGTCCAGCCGGAACTTGTCCAGGATCATGGCGTCGGTTCTCCCGCCCGTACCGCTACAGGCCCAGCTCGCGTAGCCCGGGTACGCGCTGGCCGACCCAGGCGAGGTCACGGTCGTCCAGCGCGCCCTGGGTCCGCTGGGTGCCCGCCAGGAACCACAGGAAGTACGTGGTGTAGCCGGGTGCGCTGACGATTGTGTGGTACCCGGCCGGCATCATCTGCATGGCATGGTCGCGGACGGTGAAGTTCTCCTCGTACCCCTCATCGGTGTAGACGCGGCTGATGCCGAAGCCGCCGCCGGGGCTGACCCGGAAGTAGTACATCTCCTCGTGCTTCGCCTCCACCGGCAGGTTGTCGTACGCGTGCCGGTGCGGCGGGTAGGTGCTCCAGTTGCCGGACGGGGTGTACGTCTCGCCGACGATGAGCCGGGCGGCCGGCAGATCCGGCTGCGATATCTCGGTGAGGATCTGGTGGTACTGCCGGGAGAAGTTGGCCGCGCCCCACCGGCCCGTCGCGACCCGGGACGGGTCGATGACGTAGGGCTCGGCGTCCAGGTCGCTCGGTGCGCTCGGCAGTGCGATCTCCACCGGTTCGACCGCCGTCACCGAGACGCGGCTGCCGGCCGGAATGTAGACCGAGTACGGCTTGCCGGAGAAGACATCCGCCCGGCCGCCCAGGTTCTCGAAACTGCGGTCACCGACGGTGAAGCTGGCTCGGCCGCCGAGGATGACGGCGAGGATCTCCCGGTCGCCCGACTCGCCCGACCAGATTGCTCCGGCCTCCAGCCTGAGCAGGCCGAAGTCAAGCAGGTCACAAGGGTTGAACGGAAGGCTGTTGTACCCGCTCTCCGCGGGGATGTGGCAGTGGTAGCGATAGTCCATTGTGGTCCTTCCTCTCCTGACCGGTTCGTCGTCCTTGCCGGCCGTGCCGGCGGCCGCCTGCCGTCTGCCGCCTACCAGGGGGCCGTCCACTTCGGACGTACGGCACGGGTGAGGGCCTCCAGGTAGAAGTAGTCACCCCACAGGGTTCCCTCGTCCACGCCGAGCCCCTTGGGCTTGTCGTAGACGCCGTGCAGGATCAGCGCGTTCGACTCCGGGTGCGCGGCGGTGGAGTAGCCGTCGATGAGCGAGGCGAGGATGGCGCGCGCGGCCGCGAGGTAGTGCTCGCGGCGCCGGCCGGCGGGTAGCTGCTCGGCCAGGTCGACGAGCCCGCTCGCCGCGATCGCCGCCGCGGAGCTGTCCCGCTCCTCGCCGCTGCCGTCGCCGAACTCGAGGTCCCAGTACGCGACCTGGTCGGCGGGTAGGTGGGCGAGGAAGTAGTCGGCGCACCGTTCGGCCGCGCGCAGCAGCGACGGGTCCTGGGTGTACCGGTGGTTGAGGCTGAACCCGTAGATGCCCCACGCCTGACCGCGTGCCCAGCAGGAGTCGTCGGCGGTGCCCTGCTCGGTCGCGCCACGCAGCGGCTGCCCCGTCTCGGCATCCCAGTAGAAGGTGTGGAAAGTGGTCCCGTCGGGCCGCAGGATGTGGTCGCGCAGCTGGGCCACGTGGCGCCGCGCCGTCGCGGCGTACCGCGGGTCGCCGCTGGTCTCACTCGCCCAGAACAAAAGGGGCGTGTTCATCAGGCTGTCGATGATGGTCCGGCCACGCTGCTGCGGGTCGTCCAGGTCGCCCCAGGCCTGGATGATCCCGGCCGGCTGAAGGACACGGGAGAGCAGGTGGTCGGCGGCGGACAGCGCGGCGCGTCGCGCGCGCCGGTCACCGGTGAGGCGCCACGGCGTCACGCAGCTGAGCGTGTAGAGGAAGCCGAGGTCGTGGGTGTCCACGTCGATGCGGCGCTCGATCCGGTCGGCGAAGCTGCGCACGTGGGCGGCGGCCGACCGCCGGTAGGCGTCGTCGCCGGTCAGCTCGTACGCCAGCCACAGCATGCCCGGCCAGAAGCTGGTGGTCCACCCCACGTTGGCGCCCTCGGGCTGGCCAGCGGCCGGCGGACGCAGCGCGTATCGGTTGTGGACGGTCGTGTCGCCGGGATACCGGTCGCCGAACATCGCCATGTTCGCGTCCACGGTGCGCAGCGCGGCCGCGACCGCAGCCTCCATCGCCTCGGCGTCCGGACGGACGTCGATCGCCGTCATGTTGAACTCTCCCTTGTGGTCACCCGGCACGTACCGGAACGTCGCTCCTGCCCTACCCCTGGGTTGTCGGCCCCGGCGGTCAGGTCTCGGTCCCCGGTCGCGGCAGCGGGCCGAGCGCGGCCCGCAGGGTGAACCGGCTGTTGGCCCAGACCAGGTACAGAAGCGGCGCCGCGGCCAGCCCGAGCGCGAGCGCCGGGCGCCGGGCGAGCAGTGCCTCGCCGACCGCGAGCACGAACAGGGATGCCGCCGTGAGGTACCAGTACCGCACGGCGAGGTAGACGCAGGCGCGCAGCGCGTCGCGCAGCCGCACGGCTGGCCGCTCGCTGAGCACCACCAGGGCGAGCAGCGAGGTCGCCACGACCAGCAGCATCAGGACGGCGAGAACCGGGATCGCGACCGCACCCACCGGCCGGCCCCAGGCGGCCCGCGCGTCCACCGCGAGCACGACCAGCGTGGCGGTGGCGAGCGCACCGAGCGTGGCGGCCGGGCGGAACGAGGCCCGCCAGGCGCGGGCGAAGGTGCGCGCCGCGGTGGCGGTGCGGTCGCGGGCGAAGCCGGCGAGGACCGCGAAAACCGCGCACAGTCCGGGTGCGCAGAGCGGCGAGACCAGGCACAGCAGCGGCCACGACCGTGCCGGGTCGGTCAGCAGCACGCCCGCGACCAGGGGCAGGCATCCGACGACCAGCAGCAGGTTCGCCATCAGCGCCGTGTAGACGGCGTCGAAGATGGTGCGGTACGTCTCGTGGCGGACGAGCATCGGCTTCACCCCTTCAACCCGGTGGTCGCGATTCCTTCGAGGAAGTACCGCTGGCCGAGCAGGAAGATCACGGCGATCGGCAGCACCGACAGCACGGAGCCCGTCATGATCAGCGCATACTCCGCGTTGTACTGCGCGATGAACGTGCTGAGCCCGAGCTGGATGGTCCGCAGGTCCGGGCTGCGCAGGTAGATCAGCGGGCCAAGGTAGTCGTTCCAGGTGGTGACGAAGGTCAGCAGGGTGAGGCTGGCGATCGCTGGTACGGACAGCGGGAGCATGATGCGCCGGTAGATGCCGTACTCGCTGAGTCCGTCGATCCTTGCCGCCTCGAGGAGCTCGTCGGGGATCGACTCGTAGTACTGCTTCATCAGGAAGACGCCGAATGCTCCGAACGCCTGGAGGAAGATGATCGACCACAGGGTGTTCGATAGGTGCATCTTCGACATCAGGATGAACTGCGGAATCATGTACGACTGCCAGGGCACCGCGATCGTGCCGATGTAGCCGAGGAACAGCAGGTCCCGTCCGGGGAACCGGACCTTGGCGAACCCGTAGGCGGCGAAGCTGCCGGTGAGGACCTGCAGCGCGGTGACCGCCACCGACAGGATCAGCGTGTTCCGCAGCCACGTCGTCATCTGCGACTTCTGCCAGATGTCGAGGTAGTTGTGCCAGACGGCGGAGTCGGGCACCCATTTGATGGGAATGGTGAAGACCTCGTTGTTGGTCTTCAGCGACGACATCACCATCCAGTAGAACGGCAACAGCAATGCCGCGGCGGCGACGAGCATCGCCAGGTAGCCCAAGGCACGCCAGACCCGGTTGCGCGGGCGGCGCCGCCGCCGGCCCGGCACCACCAGTTCGCCGGCCCCGGCCGGCGGGGCGACCAAGGTCGTGTCCATCAGGCGTTCCTCCGCTTGTTCACCAGAAACTGGATGGCCGTGACCAGGAAGCAGATGGCGAACAGCACGATCGACACCGCGGAGGCGTAGCCGAACTGGTTCTCCACGAAGCCCTTCTGGTAGATGAACTGCGACAGCACGAGCGTCGACTGGCCGGGCCCGCCGTTGGTGAGCAGCAGGATGACGTCGAACACCTTGAAGCTGCCGATGGTCAGCAACACGGCGACCAGGAAGGTGGTGGGCCGCAGGCCGGGCAGCGTCACGCTGCGGAAGCGCTGCCAGGCGTTCGCACCGTCCACTCTGGCCGCCTCGTACAGCTCGGCCGGGATGGTCTGCAGGCCGGCGAGGTAGAGCAGCATGTAGTAGCCCATCTCGCGCCAGGTACCGACGATGATGACCGCCGGCATCGACCAGTCCGCGGACGTCGTCCATCCCGGCGGGTGGGCGATCCCGATGGCGCGCAGGAAGCCGTTGATGGGCCCGTACTCGGGGCTGAACAACAGGTTCCACACATAGGTGAGCGCCACTATCGAGGTGATGTACGGGAAGAACGCCGCGGTGCGGAAGAAGCCCAGGCCGCGCAGCTTACGGTTGAGCAGCAGGGCCAGACCCAGTGAGGCGGCCAGGGTGAGCGGGATGTGCAGCACCGTGTAGTAGACGGTGTTCTGCAGCGCGGTCCGGAAGCTCGCGTCGTGGATCATCCGGCGGAAGTTGGCCAGGCCGGTCCAGTCCGCAACACCGAAGACGTTCCAGTTGGTGAAGGCGACGTAGAACAGCACGACGACCGGCACCAGCGTGAGCGCGGCGAAGCCGGCGAAGTTGGGCAGGATGAACGTCCACCCCACCACGGTGTTGCGCCAGACCAGCCGGCTGCGCCTGCGGCGGACCCCGGGCAGCGTTGTCATGCGACTCCCCCTTCCCCGCGATCTTGCAGTTGTGTCCCCGGATAAAGCGGGATATGTCCCTTCTATCGGGGTGCACAACTGCAAGATCGCGGGGTTGTTGCTACTGGTTGAGGACCTCGTTCTTGGCGCGGTTCTGCGCCTCGCCGAGCGCGCTGTCGATGCTCTTGCTGCCGGAGAGGATCGCGGTGTGCGCGTCGTTGAGGATGTTCTGCAGGCCCGCGGTGTACTTCGACACCGGGTTCTCGGGCTTGGTGTCGTGCTTGGCGAACGCGAACTTGGACAGTTCGTCGGTGGGCATGCCGTCGAGGGCGAAGAACGTGTCGGTGACCGCGGCGGTGTCGGCCGGCGTGATGCCGATCCCGGCCAGCGCCTTGGCCCCCTCCGGGCCGGCGGCGTAGGCGAGGAACTCCTTGGCCGCCGAGATCTTCGACTTCTTGATCGCTGTGTTGATGCCGAAGCCGGTCGGGTCACCGAAGGTGACCGGCGTGTTCGACGTGCCCGTGGTGCTCTTGTCGAACTGCGGCGCCGGCGCGATGCCCCAGTCGAACTTGTCGGCGTCGCCGGACTCTCGCTGTGCCAGCAGGGTCGCGATGTACCAGGTACCCATCGGCAGCATCGCGGCCTGCTGCTTGCCGAACTGCGCCTGGTAGGTGAGCTTGTTCGTGGTGGCGGTGCCCAGGCTCGGCTGTGCGCCCGCGTTCTGTAGGTCGAGCGACCGCTCGTAGTACGGCTTGAGGTAGGAGAAGTCGCCGCTGGTGAGCTTGGCGCCCGGCGTCTGGGCGAGCGCGAAGCCCTGCACGGTGGACTGCCAGACGTGCTGGTACGTGCCGACCGCCTTGGACCCGGCCGCCTTCAGCCCGTCGGTGAGCTGCTTGGCCGCGGTCACGTAGTCGTCCCAGGTCCACGACCCGTCGGGGTAGGCGACCTTCGCCTTGTCGAACAGCTCCTTGTTGTAGAACAGCACCCACGAGTCCTGGCGGTACGGTATCGCGTAGGTCTTGCCGTCGACCTGGTAGGCGTCCAGGCCACCCACGCTGTTGCTCAGCTTCTTCGCTACGTCGGAGACGTCCATCAGCTGCCCGCCGGTGGCGTAGGTGTAGAGGTTCTTGAGAGTCTTCTGCGCGTAGATGTCGGGCGCGGAGCCGGCCGCCAGGTCGGCGGTGATCTGGGTGTCGTAGTTGGCCGCGTCGTACTCCTTCACTTCCACCGTCACGTCGGGGTGGGTCGCGTGGAAGCCGTCGGCGAGGGTCTTGAACTCCGGCGTGGTGGACAGGCTCCAGCCAGCGAGGGTGAGCGTCACCGGGCCGGACGCGCTGTCCGAGTCGGACGATGAACCGCCACCGCAACCGGCCGCCAGCAGCGATGCCGCCGCCGCCAGGCCGATGACGGTCGGGATAGAGCGCTTCATCCTTTCTCCTTCGAGATCGGGGGCCCGCCATGTGGCCCTGGTTGCCGCCGGGTCGCCGCAACGGCCTCCCCGGATGCGTCGAGGTCGACACGGGTGCGCGTGTGGAGTCCGTCGGGCCAGCCGATGCACACCCACAGGCCACGGCCCGCGATGTCCAGCCCGACCTGTGCGGGCGGCCGCCCGGTCTGGCTGGCCCCGGTGAGCTCGACCAGCGCCACCAGCCACGCGCCGACGGACGCCGGGTGATCCAGCCACGGCACCCGTACCGGGCGGCCGAGCGGACTGCCGTCCTCGACCCGCGTGACGCCGGCAACGCCACCGCCGCGGAGGCTGACCAAGCGGGACGTGAGGCCGGCGCCGGTGGCCGTGGCCGACCCGGCCAGGACGTTGTCGGCACCGTCGCCGGCGACCGGCCAACCGCCCACGCGCAGCCGCAGGTCCGCCTCGGTCGTCCCGTCGGCGAGGTCGTCGAGCCGGACCAGCCGCACCTCCCAGGCCCCGCGGACCAGCGAGACGACGGTGAGGTGGCCAGCCGGCCGGAACCGGCCGGTGCGCCCGGCGCCGTAGTCGCGCTGCCCCGGGTCGACCTCCACCCAGTGGGCGAGGGCGGTGGAGGCGGCAACGCCCACCCGCGTTTCGCC
>JADGHA010000003.1 GCA_019689695.1 Micromonosporaceae bacterium
CGGCCGCTTCTTTTGTTTATAAGACCCCGGTTCCACCCCACCGGCCGGGCGGCACTCGCCGCCCGCCACGGCCGCACCCTGCGCCCCGACGAACCGCTCGCCGAACCCGTCCTCCGCGCCACCTGCACCGCGGTCGGCTGGCACCTCACCAGCTACGACGATCCACCCCACCGCTTCCTGGCCGTCGCCACCCGCCGCCAACCCGGCAGCCCGGACTCGGTCAGCGGCCCCGCCGCCCTGGCCTACCCCGAGCCCGGCGTGCGGGGGCGCCTCTGACGTGGCTCACTCCCTACGGTCGGCGTACCGGTCCTCTCCGTACGCACTTGCTTCCGGTCGGGTCGGCCTGCCCACCCCGCCGGCCGGGCGCAGGCGGTGGCAAGACGGTGACCCGCGGTTGGCACCGTCCATCACCGACACTTCGTATCCCGACGCGGTGCGGGAGCAGGGCCGTGCGTCCGTACCGGGATTCGGACCCGAGGCCCGCGATCCGCCGGCTGGCTGACCAGGTCGGCGTGTGCCTCGAGGCCCGCGGAACTGGATTCGCTCAAGGCGGTACGAACATGACGGCTCCACCCGACCATGACGGGGGCCAACGATCGCAGGATTGCTTGGTGCCCCCGGTGGGAGTCGAACCCACACTGGCGGAGGTTTGAGCTCCGTGCCTCTGCCGATTGGGCTACGGGGACATTCAGCGCTCCAAGACTACCCATTACGCTGAGGACTGCGACAACCCGCGAGCGGGTGTCGGGGACCGACAGCGTTGGGGGTAGGAACAGGTGGCCGAGACGCAGGCGGGCCAGCAGCGCCGGCGGGTGTTGATCGCCGAGGACGAGGCGCTGATCCGCCTCGACCTGGCCGAGATGCTCGCCGAGGAGGGGTACGACGTCGTCGGCGAGGCCGGGGACGGGGAGACCGCCGTGCGCCTGGCCGAGGAGCTCAAGCCCGACCTGGTCATCCTCGACATCAAGATGCCGATCATGGACGGGCTGGCCGCCGCGGAGAAGATCGCCGGGGCGCGCATCGCGCCCGTGGTCATCCTGACCGCGTTCAGCCAGCGCGACCTGGTCGAGCGCGCCCGATCGGCCGGCGCCATGGCGTACCTGGTCAAGCCGTTCCAGAAGAGCGATCTGGTGCCGGCGATCGAGGTGGCGCTGTCCCGGTTCGCCGAGATCGTTGCGCTGGAGTCCGAGGTGGCCGAGCTGACCGAGCGGCTGGAGACCCGCAAGGCGGTGGAGCGGGCCAAGGGCGAGCTGATGAGCGCGTACGGGATGAGCGAGCCGCAGGCGTTCAAGTGGATCCAGCGCACCGCGATGGACCACCGGATGACAATGCGTGAGGTGGCCGAGCGGATCCTCGCGGAGAGCGCCAGCGGCGGCCTGACACCGCCGGGTGGTCGGAGCTGATCAGCCGGGCGGCCGCCCTCCGGGCCGCGCTGGGCCTGGTGGTCGCACTGGCGGGTGGTTGTTCCCGTGCGACCGACGAGGCGCCGGTGAAGGTGACCTGGCAGGAAGTGTCCCTGCCGGCGCCCGCCGGGCCGGCAGGCCGGCTCGCGCTGCGCGACTCGACCGCCTGCGGCGGCAGGTGGTACGTGGTGGGCGCGGTGGTCGGCGCGGATGGCGCTACCCGGCCGGCGGCGTGGGCCAGTGGCGACGGGCGGAGCTGGACCCCGACCCGGGTGGAGCCCCGGTCGACGTACGGGAAGGTGGCGGTCCTCTACGCCGCCGGGTGCCGGGGCGGGATGCTGGCCGCGATCGGCGCGCAGAGCGGCGGCGCGCATGGCAACCCCCGGGTCACCCAGTGGCGGCTGCGCCCGGACGGCGTCCTGGACGAGGTGCCGGCGGCGTTCGAGCTGTACGGCGGGCCGGACGCGGTGAACGTGGGGCGGATCGCGGGCGGGCCGCCGGGTTGGCTGGTCGCCGGTAACCGAGTAGGCGGCGCCGCGGTCTGGGTCGCCGGGCCCACGGCGACCGGCTTCCGGCTGGTGGACCGGGCACCAGGGCTGGCCAGCGACGGGCAGCTGGCGACCGAGGCCACCGACGCCACGGCGTACCGGGGCGGTTGGGTGGTGGTGGGCGGCGGACGCCGCCGTGGCCAACGCGGCGGCGAGCCGCTGGCCTGGACCTCGGCCGACGGTCTGAGCTGGCGGCGCACGAGCCTGCCGGTGACCGGCGGGGACGAGTACCGCCTGGTGCAGCGGGTCGTCGCGGCCGGCGACAGCCTGGTCGCGGCCGGGTTGGACGGCGGCCGGTTCGGCGCGTGGCGGTTGACTGGCGACGGCTGGCAGGAGGCGGGCCGGTTCGGCACCCTCACCACCGGCGCTGCTCAGCAGATCCTGGGCCTGGCCAGCGCTGGCGGGCGGGTGTGGGCGGCGGGCTGTGACGGGCGCGTGTACGGTCTGTGGTCGTCCTCGGGCGAGGGCGCGTGGCGATCCGTCCAGCTCCCGCTGGCGCCCCCTGCTCCCAGCGGGGACCACGTGCTGACCGTCAGCGGCGCCGGGCGCAGCATCCTGCTGATCGCCGACGACGGCCGGCGCAGTCGTGCCTGGTGGGCCGCGTGAAGGGCCCGGTCAACCACGCTACGTTACGGTTCGGTCAACGCAGGTCCCCAGCCCTTACGTAGGCCGGACGGGGTGGGATAACGTGCGCGGCGCAGACCGGCAGTAGCGGCCACGCCCTGGTGTGCCAATGGCCAATCGCCGGTGGCTGGCCTTGGCCAGGAAATCCCGTGGCCGTGGAATCGAGGAGGGGTCGACAGCCTTGAGGCAGGGACTCGTACGTGCGCTCGGCGGCGCCGCCATCCTGGCGCTCGTCGTCGGCGCGGCAGGGTGCAATAGCGGCAGTGACAACGACGGAGGCGGCGGATCGTCGGGCGGCGGCAAGAACTGCGGTTACAAGATCGCGTTCATGGGCGCGCTGACCGGCTCTGCGGCGAACCTCGGTATCAACATCGAGCAGGGCTACGAGCTGGCGATCAAGCAGTACAACGAGAAGAACGGCGCGGACTGCATTCAGGTGGCCAAGTTCGACACCCAGGGTGACCCGGCGGTGGCCCCTGGCGTGGCCCGCCAGGCGGTCAGCGACCCCAAGGTCATCGGCGTGGTGGGCCTGCCGTTCTCCGGTGAGTCGGAGGCGGCCGGGCCGATCCTGAACGACGCGAAGATTCCGAACATCTCGCCGGCGGCGACCAACCCGACGTTGAGCACGCACGGCTGGACCTACTTCCACCGCGCGGTGGCCACCGACAAGAACCAGGGCCCGGCCGCGGCGGCGTACATCCAGGACGTGCTCAAGCCGCAGAAGGTCTTCGTCGCCGACGACCAGTCGGCGTACGGCTCCGGCCTTGCCGAGGCGGTGAAGGCGAAGCTCGGGCCGATGGTGGTCGCGACCGACAAGACCAGCGCGGACGGCAAGCAGACCGACTTCTCGGCGATCGTGCAGAAGATCATCTCCAGCGGGGCCACGGTCTTCTTCTACGGTGGCTACTACACCAACGCCGGACTCATCCGTAAGCAGCTGACCGCGGCCGGTTGGAAGGGCACCATGGTCGGCGGCGATGGCGTGAAGGACCCGGGCTTCGCCAAGGCGGCGGGTAACGCCGCGGCAGCCGGCACCGTGGTCACCTGCCCGTGCGCGCCGGCCTCCGAGGCGGGCGGCACCTTCGTCGCTGACTACAAGCAGACGTGGAACCAGGACGCCGGCACGTACAGCGACGTGGCCTACGACGCGACGAACATCTTCCTGAAGGGCATCGACGAGGGGAACACGACCCCCGAGAAGATGAACGAATTCCTGAAGACGGTGGAGTACACCGGCGTGGCGAACACCTACAAGTTCACCGACACCGGTGAGCTGGACCCGCAGTACCTCAAGGTCTGGGCGTTCAAGTTCGACGCGAGCGGGGTTGACCAGCCAGTGCAGCAGATCAAGCTCACCAGCTGAGCCCGCTGCTTGTCGATCCGCACCTCTTACGGACCGGTGGGGGGGGGGGGGGCGGGGGATCGGCGCCCCCACCCCGCCGCGGGGGCGCGGGGGGGGGGCGCCGCCCCCCCCCCCCCCCCCACCGCCCATGTCCTTGTGGAGCTCGCTTGCATTTCGATGACCTTGCTCATAACTGGGGACCGCTGACCGCGTCGGGCCTGGCCCAGGGCGCTATCTACGCCCTCTTCGCGCTCGGCTACACGCTGGTCTACGGGGTCCTCCGGCTGATCAACTTCGCGCACTCCGAGGTGTTCATGGTGGGCAGCTACGCCGCCCTGATCACCTGGGGCTTCTTCGGCCTGGACGAGAACTCGGCGACTCCGCCGGCCACCGAGGTGATCGGCTACGTGGTGCTCGGCGTGCTGGTCGCGGCGGCCATCTCCGGGATCACAGCGCTCGTCGTCGAGCTGGTCGCCTACCGACCGCTGCGCCGTCACAACGCCCCGCCACTGGCCTTCCTGATCACCGCGATCGGCGCCTCGCTGGTCATCTCCGAGGCGGTCGGCGTGGCGACCCATCGAAACCAGCGGGGGGTGCCGCCGCTGATCCAACCGGCCGACGCGTTCACCATCGGCAACACGCACGTCACCAACCTGGAGATCTTGATCATCCTCCTGACGCTGGTGATGATGGTCGGGCTGGACCGGTTCATCAACCGGACCCGACTCGGCCGTGGCATCCGGGCTGTCGCCCAGAGTCCGGACACCGCGGCCCTGATGGGTGTGAACAAGGACCGGGTGATCTCCCTGGTGTTCCTGATCGGTGGCCTGATGGCCGGGATCGCGGCGGTGATGTACCTGTTCAAGATCGGCACCACCCGGTACGACGCCGGGTTCAGCCTGGGCATCGCCGCGTTCACCGCGGCCGTGCTGGGCGGCATCGGCAACCTGCGGGGCGCGGTGGTCGGCGGCATCATCATCGGCCTGTTCGAGAACTACGGCTCGGCGTTGTTCGGCAGCAACTACCGCAACGTGGTGACGTTCGTCGTGCTCATCGTGATCCTGATGTTCCGGCCGAGCGGGATTCTCGGCGAGGCACTCGGGAGGGCCAGAGCATGACCACCGTGCAGACGATCCTCCGGTGGCGCGGCCCGGACGGCGGGGTCCGGGGCTGGTTCGGCCGCCAACCACGGCTGGTCCGATGGACGCTCCTGGCCGCGATCGCGGCCGGGGCGTACGCGCTGCCGTACGTCGGCGAGGTCCCCGTCATCGGTCCGCAGATCGTGACCGAGGGCGTCGACTGGCGGACCGCCCTGTTCAACATCTCCTACTTCGTGCTGCTGGCGCTCGGGCTGAACGTGGTGGTCGGCTTCGCCGGCCTGCTCGACCTGGGCTACGTCGGCTTCTTCGCGGTGGGTGCGTACACCGTCGCCCTGCTCGCCTCGCCGAACAGCGACTTCAAGACGAACTGGCCGTGGCTGGCCACGGTCCCGGTGGCGATCGTGATCACCATGATCTCCGGTGTGCTGCTGGGCTGGCCGACGCTCCGGCTGCGCGGCGACTACCTGGCCATCGTCACGCTCGGCTTCGCCGAGATCATCCGGATCTTCGCGGAGAACACCACGCTGCTGCGCGGAGACCGCGGCTTCAGCGGTATCCCACACCCGCCGGGCAAGCACGCCGACGGCACGCCGATCTTCGGGGTCCGTGACGCGGGGCCGTACTACTGGCTCGGGGTCAGCCTGATCATCGTGATCGTCCTGGCCATCCGCAACCTGGACCGCAGCCGGGTGGGCCGGTCGTGGCTGGCGATCCGCGAGGACGAGGATGCCGCGGCGATCATGGGCGTGCGTACCTTCAAGTACAAGCTGTGGGCCTTCGCCATCGGCGCCTGTGTCGGCGGGCTGGGCGGAGTGATGTTCGCCGGCCAGAACGGCTTCATGAACTCGGCCAGCTTCCAGATCCAGTTCTCTGTCCTGATCCTGGCCGGCGTGGTGATGGGCGGTTCCGGCAACATCGCCGGGGCGATCCTCGGCGGCGCGCTCATCTCGTACATCCCGGACCGGCTGCGCGGCGTCGAGATCGCCGGCCAGGACGCGTTCCAGTACCGGTTCCTGATGTTCGGTATCGCGATCATCCTGATCATGATCTTCCGGCCGCAGGGCCTGATCCCGAGCCGGCGCCGGGCGATGGAGCTGAAGGACCGGGCGAAGGAGGTGGCGCCGCAATGAGCGAGCCGCACATCGAGACTCCCGAGTGGGAGGACGAGACCGCCCGGCGCCCGGTGGACGAGCCGATCCCCGCTGACCCGGTGGCCGGCACGGTGCCGGCCCAGCGGGCGCCGTCCGACGGGCAGGCGTTGCTGGAGGTCGACAACCTGAGCCTGCGGTTCGGCGGCGTGCTCGCCCTCGACCGGGTCAGCTTCTCGCTGCGGGAAGGTGAGATCTTCGGGCTGATCGGGCCGAACGGGGCCGGGAAGACCACCTGCTTCAACGCGCTGACCGGGGTCTACAAGCCGAGCGGCGGCGAGATCCGGTTCCGCGGCCAGGTGGTCACCGGGCGCAAGAAGCACCAGATCACCGCCATGGGCATCGCCCGCACGTTCCAGAACATCCGGCTGTTCCCGGAGATGACCGCGCTGGAGAACGTGATGGTCGGCGCCGACGCGCGGCACAAAACGAGCGTGATCAGCGCGTTGTTCCGGCTGCCCCGGCACTGGCGCGAGGAGCGGGAAGGCCGGGAGAAGTCGATGGAGCTGCTCCGCTTTGTCGGCATCGACCACCGCGCCGGCGAGGTCTCCCGCAACCTGTCCTACGGCGAGCAGCGCCGGCTGGAGATCGCCCGGGCGCTGGCCACCGAACCCACCCTGCTCTGCCTGGACGAGCCGGCCGCCGGGTTCAACCCGGCCGAGAAGGACTCGCTGCTCAAGCTGATCCGGGCGATCCGGGAGCGGGGCATCACCGTACTGCTGATCGAGCACGACATGCGACTGGTGATGGGGGTCTGCGACCGGCTGGTGGTGCTGGAGTTCGGCAAGAAGATCGCCGAAGGGGTGCCCGCCGAGGTGCGGGACGACCCCCGGGTGGTCGCCGCCTACCTGGGAGTGCCCGCCGATGCTGCTTGAGATCGACAACGTCACCCTGCTGTACGGTCGGATCCAGGCGCTGCACGGGATCAGCCTCACCGTGAACGAAGGGGAGATCGTCGCGCTGATCGGCGCCAACGGCGCCGGCAAGACCACCACCATGCGGGCGATCTCCGGGCTACGCCCGATCGCGTCCGGACGGATCCGGTTCGCCGGTGAGGACATCACCAAGCTGCGGGCTGACCTCCGCACGGTACGGGGGATCAGCCAGGCGCCCGAGGGGCGCGGGATCTTCCCCGGGATGTCGGTCCTGGAGAACCTGGAGATGGGCGCCTACACCCGGCGCGACTCGGCCGGCATCCGGGCCGACCTGGATCGCGTCTACGGGTTGTTCCCGCGGCTGAAGGAGCGGGCCAAGCAGGTCGGCGGCACGCTCTCCGGCGGGGAGCAGCAGATGCTGACCATCGGCCGGGCGCTGATGAGCCGCCCCAAGCTGCTGCTGCTGGACGAGCCATCGATGGGACTCGCCCCGATGCTGATCCAGCAGATCTTCTCGATCATCACCGAGATCAACCAGCAGGGCACCACGATCCTGCTGGTCGAGCAGAACGCCCAGCAGGCGCTGTCCCGGGCGCATCGGGCCTACGTGCTGGAGACCGGCCGGATCGTCAAGTCGGGCACCGGCACCGACCTGCTGCACGACCCGGCCGTCAAGGACGCGTACCTTGGCGTCGCGTGAGAGGAAGTACATCGTCATGAAACGGATAAGCACAGTGGTCGGTGTGGCAGGTGCGGTCCTGCTCGCCCTGTCGATGGCCGCCTGCGGTGAGAAGGAGGAGGGCAACACCGGATCCGCCGCCCCGGCCCCGTCGTCCACTGTGGACCAGGCGTTGGCGGCCAAGGTGCCGGACGCCATCAAGGCGGACGGCGTCATCAAGATCGGGACCGACTCGACGTACGCGCCGGCCGAGTTCCTGGACACCGACGGCAAGACCGTCATCGGGTTCGACGTCGACCTGTTCAACGCCATCGCCGCCAAGCTCGGCCTGAAGACCGAGTGGGTCTCCAGCAGCTTCGACGACATCATCCCGGGCGTGGTCTCCGGCAAGTACGAGGCGGGGGTCTCCTCGTTCACCATCCGCAACGACCGCAAGTCGCAAGTGCACATGATCAGCTACTTCCTGGCCGGCACCCAGTGGGTCACCCAGAAGGGCAACCCGAAGTCGGTCGACCCGGACAACGCGTGCGGCAAGCGGATCGCCGTGCAGAACGCCACGGTCCAGCTCGACGACATCAAGGCACGGTCGAAGAAGTGCACCGACGCCGGCAAGCCGGCGATCACCATCGAGCCGTACACCGGGCAGGACGAGGCGACCTCGGCGGTGGCGACCGGCAAGGACGACGCGATGCTCGCCGACCTGCCGCCGAGCGTGGACGCGGTCCGCAAGAACCCGGACAAGCTGGAGCTGCTCGGCGAGAACTACGACTCCGCGCCGTACGGATTCGTGGTGGCCAAGGACCAGCAGGCGTTCGCCGAGGCGATCCAGGGCGCGCTCAAGCAGGTCATCGCGGAGGGCACCTACGACGCGATCCTCAAGCACTGGAACGTCGAGGGCGGCAAGCTGACCGGGGAACCCGAGATCGATCCGCAGACCGCTGAGTAATCCGACATGGCCGAGGCGGCGACCACCGAGCGGGCGCGACCCGAGCCGATCACCGCGGTACCCGTCCGCCACCCCTGGCGCTGGGTGGCGGTCGCGGTGCTGGCGGTGCTCGTGGCGATGTTCGTGCACATGCTGGTCACGAACGACAACCTCCACTGGTCGTTCATGGTGGACAACATGTTCCGGCCGCCGATCATCGAGGGGGTCCGGGGCACGATCCTGCTGACCATCAGCTCGATGGCCGTGGGGCTGGTGCTGGGCCTGGTGGTCGCCGTCATGCGGCTGTCGGCCAACCCGATCCTGCGGGTCGTGGCGTGGGTCTACACCTGGTTCTTCCGGGCCGTCCCGCGCCTGGTGCTCCTGGTGCTCTGCGGCAACCTGGGCATCTTGTGGAAGCGGATCGAGTTCGGGCTGCCGTTCGACCGCCAGATCGGCGCGCTGTTCGGCGTCGACGACTTCACCGCCCGGTTCTACGGCGTGGACTCGCTCAGCCTGCTGAGCGGGTTCACCGCCGGGCTGCTCGGCCTGGCGCTGTCCGAGGGCGCCTACATGGCGGAGATCATCCGGGCCGGCATCCAGTCGGTCGACCCCGGACAGTCCGAGGCGGCCGCCGCGCTCGGCCTGTCCCGGGGGCAGGCGCTGCGGCGCATCGTGCTGCCGCAGGCGATGCGGGTGATCGTCCCGCCCACCGGCAACGAGACCATCGCGATGTTGAAGGACACCTCGCTGGTGGCGGCGGTGCCGATCACCGTCGAGCTGTTCTACCAGCTGCGGGCCGTCGGGGTCCGGGCGTTCGACCCGTTCCCGATGCTGGTCGCGGCCACCATCTGGTACCTGTTCCTGACCAGCATCCTGCTCGTGCTGCAGTACTTCGTCGAGCGCTACTTCGCCCGCGGGTACGGCCGCACCGAGCGGGCCCGCATGCGGCTGCGCGAGATCGCGGCCGAGACCGGCGGGGGAGGGGCGGCATGACCGAGACCACGGACGCCGCCCGGACGGCCGGGACGGCCGGCGGCGGCGCACCAGCGGCCACGGCCGCGGCCGAGCCGATGGTGCGGGTGGAGAACGTGTACAAGTCGTTCGGGCGGCTGCGGGTGCTCAGCGGCATCGACCTGCAGGTGCGCCCGGGCGAGGTGTGCGTGGTGCTCGGGCCCTCCGGGTCGGGCAAGTCCACCCTGCTCCGCTGCATCAACCACCTGGAGAAGATCGACGCCGGGCGGATCTGGGTGGACGGCGAGCTGATCGGGTACCGGCAGCGCGGCGGCAAGCTGCACGAGCTGCGGGACAAGGAGGTGGCCGCGCAGCGGCGCTCGATCGGCATGGTGTTCCAGCGGTTCAACCTGTTCCCGCACATGACCGCGCTGGAGAACGTGATGGAGGCGCCGCTGTGCGCCAGGCTCGGGACCAAGGCGGAGATCCGCGAGCGGGCGCTGGCGCTGCTGCGCCGGGTCGGTCTCGGCGACAAGGTGGACACCTACCCCCGGCAGCTCTCCGGCGGGCAGCAGCAGCGGGTGGCGATCGCCCGGGCGCTTGCCATGCAGCCGAAGCTGATGCTCTTCGACGAGCCCACCAGCGCGCTCGACCCGGAGCTGGTCGGCGAGGTGCTGGACGTGATGAAGGACCTCGCCCGGGACGGCATGACCATGATCGTGGTGACCCACGAGATCGGGTTCGCCCGGGAGGTGGGCGACCACCTGATCTTCATGGACGGCGGGCAGGTGGTCGAGGCGGGCCCACCCCGCGAGGTCATCGCGGAGCCCAAGCATGAGCGGACCCGCGCCTTCCTTGCCAAGGTGCTGTAGCGGGAGTGTCGGGGGGCGCGGGTAGGGTCGCCTACTGTGAATGACACCTCGCCGCGCCCTGCCCGGCCCGGCCCGGCGGGCCGGCCGACGTTGCTGCTGCTGGACGGGCACTCCCTGGCCTACCGGGCGTTCTTCGCGCTGCCGGTGGAGAACTTCTCCACCACCACCGGCCAGCCCACCAACGCGGTGTACGGGTTCACCTCCATGCTGATCAACGTCCTGCGCGACGAGAAGCCCACCCACATCGCCGTCGCGTTCGACGTGTCCCGGCACTCCTTCCGCACCGAGAAGTACGCGGAGTACAAGGCCGGCCGGGTGGAGAGCCGCCCCGAGTTCGGCGGGCAGGTGAGCCTGATCAAGGAGGTGCTGGCCGCGCTGCGCATCCCGGTGGTGGAGAAGGAGGGCTACGAGGCGGACGACGTCATCGCCACCCTCGCCGGCCGGGCCCGCGCCGAGGGCATGGACGTGCTGATCTGCACCGGCGACCGGGACGCCTTCCAGCTCGTCAACGACCGGGTCACCGTGCTCTACCCCCGGCGGGGCGTCTCGGAGCTGGACCGGATGGACGCGGCGGCGGTGACCGAGCGGTACGGCGTGGGTCCCGAGCGGTACCGCGACCTGGCCGCGCTGGTCGGCGACACCAGCGACAACCTGCCGGGCGTGCCCGGGGTGGGCCCGAAGACCGCGGCGAAGTGGATCAACCAGTACGGCTCCCTGACCGAGGTCATCGCCCACGTCGACGAGATCAAGGGCAAGGCCGGCGACAGCGTGCGCGAGCACCTGGCCGGGGTGATCCGCAACTACGAAATCAACTGCCTGGTCGACGACCTGGAGCTGCCCCTGGCGCCGGCCGACACGCGTTGGCACGGGTGGGACCGGGAGGCCGTGCACCGCGTCTTCGACGCGCTGGAGTTCCGGATCCTGCGCGAGCGCCTCTACCAGTACCTGGAGGCGGTCGAGCCGGAGGCGGAGGCCGGCTTCGAGCTGGCCGGCCAGGTGCTGGCGGCCGGCCAGGTGGCCGGCTGGCTGGCCGAGCACACGGGCGGGCAGCAGCCGGTCGGGGTCGCGGTCACCGGCACGTTCGGCCGGGGGACGGGCTCGCTGACCGGGGTCGCCGTGGCCACCGCCGGGGGAGCGGCCGCCTGGTTCGACCCGACCCAGCTGGACGCCGAGGACGAGGCGGCGGTGGCCGCCTGGCTCGCCGACGAGGACCGGCCCAAGGTTCTGCACGACGTCAAGCCCGCGCTGCTCGCGTTCCAGGCGCACGGCTGGCGGCTGCGCGGCGTCCGCGACGACACCGCGCTCGCGGCCTACCTGGCCCGGCCGGACCAGCGCTCCTACGACCTGACCGACCTGGCCCTGCGCTACCTGCAGCGGGAGCTGCGGGTGGAGGGCCCGGGGGACGGCCAGCTGGCGCTGGAAGGGCTGGGCCCGCAGGACGAGCTGGAGCAGAACCTGATGCTGCGCGCCCGCGCCACGCTGGACCTGGCCGGCGCGCTGCGCGCCGCACTGGCCAACGGCGGGGGCACCGGGCGGGCCGCGTCGGCGGATGCGACGGGCGCGGCGAGCCGGCTGCTCGCCGAGGTGGAGCTGCCGCTGGTCGAGGTGCTCGCCGGCATGGAGCGGGTGGGCATCGCCGCGGACACGCACTACCTGTCCGAGCTGGAGTCTCACTTCGCGGCCGAGGTGAAGGCCGCCGCCCAGGCCGCGTACGCCGAGGTTGGCCGGGAGTTCAACCTGGGCTCGCCCAAGCAGCTGCAGGAGATCCTCTTCGGCCAGCTGGGGCTGCCCAAGACCAAGCGGATCAAGACCGGCTACACCACCGACGCCGACGCCCTGCAGGGCTTGTACGCGCAGACCGGCAACCCGCTGCTGGCGCACCTGCTGCGGCACCGGGACGTGGCCAAGCTGAAGTCCACGGTGGACGGCCTGCTCAAGGCGGTCAGCGACGACGGCCGCATCCACACCACGTTCCTGCAGACCTCGGCGGCCACTGGTCGGCTCGCCTCCACCGATCCCAACCTGCAGAACATTCCGATCCGCACCGAGGAGGGCCGGCGGATCCGGCGGGCGTTCGTCGTCGGCGACGGGTTCGAGACGCTGATGACCGTCGACTACAGCCAGATCGAGATGCGGATCATGGCGCACCTGTCCCGGGACGAGGCGCTGATCGAGGCGTTCAACAGCGGCCGGGACTTCCACGCGGTGACCGCCTCCTCGGTCTTCGGCGTCCCGGTCACCGAGGTGGGCCCGGACCAGCGCCGCAAGATCAAGGCGATGAACTACGGCCTGGCGTACGGCCTGTCCGCGTACGGCCTGTCCACCCAGCTGGGCATCACCCCGGCCGAGGCGTCGGTGCTGATGGAGGAGTACTTCAAGACCTTCGGCGGGGTGCGCGACTACCTGAAGGCGGTGGTGGACCAGGCCCGCCGTGACGGGTACACCGAGACGATCCTCGGCCGGCGGCGCTACCTGCCGGATCTGGTCAGCGACAACCGGCAGCGCCGCGAGATGGCCGAGCGGATGGCGCTCAACGCGCCGATCCAGGGCTCCGCGGCGGACATCATCAAGGTGGCGATGCTGCGGGTGGACCGGGCGCTGCGCGAGTCCGGGCTCCGCTCGCGGATGCTGTTGCAGGTGCACGACGAGCTGGTCTTCGAGGTGGCGACGGGGGAGCGGGTGGCGCTGGAGGAGCTGGTCAGGCGGGAGATGGGCGGGGCATACCCGCTGTCCGTGCCGTTGGAGGTGTCGGTCGGCGCCGGCGACAACTGGGCCGTCGCCGATCACTGACATGCTGCTCCGGGAGCGTGGTGAGCCACCGGCCGTGGTGGCCCATCGGGGACACTCGGCCCAGGCCCCCGAGAACACCATGGCCGCGTTCGTCGACGCGCGCCGGGCCGGGGCCGACTGGATCGAGGTCGACGTGCGGATCGCCGCGGACGGCGTCCCGGTGGTGATGCACGATCCGACCGTGGACCGGACCACCGGCGGCACCGGCAGGGTGGCCGGGCTGACCGCCGAGGAGATCGTCGCGCTCGACGCCGGGTCCTGGTTCGGGCCCGGCTTCGCCGGCGAACCGGTTCCCACCTTCGCGGAGGTGGTGGAGGAGCTGGGTCGCCGCGGCGGCAGGCTGCTGCTGGAGCTGAAGCACCCGCACACCCGCGACGACGTGGCACGGGTGCTGGGCATGGCGGCGGACGCCGGCCTGACCGACCGGCTGGTGGTGCAGAGCTTCCGCCCGTCGATCCTGGCCGACGTCGCCGCGGTCGCGCCCGGGCTGCCCCGCGCGCTGCTCACCACGACCCTGCACGAGAATCCGGTGGCGGTCTGCGGCGAGCTGGTCCTGTCCTCGTACCACCCGGCCGCGGTGGACGTGCTGGAACGGCCGGAGCTGGTGGACGCGCTGCACGCGGCCGGGGTGGCCACCATGGTGTGGACGGTCAACGACGAGGCGCTCTGGCCGCGGCTGGCCAGCCTCGGCGTGGACGGCCTGATCAGCGACCGGACCGCCGACCTGGTCACATGGTGCGGCGGATGACGGCGGCGGTCGCGACTGCGACTCGGACGGGCCGGCGGGCCAGGCCGGCCGGGCGGCGGCTGGCCTGGGCCGCCGTGGCGGCCGGTGGGATCGCCGGCCTCTTCCTGGGCTACCTGCGCATGTCCAGGACCGTCCCGGTCAACGCCGACGGAGCCAGCAACGCCAGGCAGGCGTGGGAGATGCTGCACGGCAACCTGCTGCTGCGCGGCTGGACCGTCACCGACGTGTCGTTCTACAGCACCGAGCTGGTGCAGTACATGCTGGTGGAGCTGGTCCACGGCTACCAGCCGGACGTGATCCATGTCGCGGCGGCGATGACGTACACGCTGCTGGTGGTGCTGGCCGCGGTCCTGGCCAAGGGGCGGGCCACCGGCGGCGAAGCGGTGGCCCGGGGCGCGGTGGCCGTCGCGCTCATGCTGCTGCCCGGGCCGGGCAACGGGTACATCATCACCCTCGGTTCGCCGGCGCACCTCGGATCCGGCGTACCGCTCCTGGTCACCTGGCTGGTCCTGGACCGGGCGGCTGGCCGCCGGCCGGGGTGGGCGCACGCCGGCTGGCGCCTGCCCGCGCTGATCGCGCTGCTGCTGACCTGGGGACAGATCGGCGACCCGCTGGTCATGTACGTCGGCGCCCTCCCGCTGGCGCTGGTCAGCGGGGCGCGGCTGTGGCGGGCGGGCGGTGGCTGGCGCTGGCGGCTGCGCTCGCTCGACGCCAGGCTGCTCGCCGCCGCCGTCGCGTCCGCCCTGCTGGCCCACGGCTTCCTGGCCGCGGTACGCCTGGCCGGCGGCTTCGTCGCGCACGCGCCACCGGTGCAGCTCAGCCCGCCGTCCGAGCTCGGCGCGCACGTGGTGCTCGCGGTCAAGTCGGTGGCGCTGCTGTTCGGCGGCTACCTTCCCGACCTCGACGGGCCGGCCGGCCTCGCGATCGGTCTGCTCAGGATCGCCGGCGCCCTGCTGGTCGCCGCCACCGTGGGCTACCTCGCCGTCCGCCTGGTGCGGGGGCTGCCGTGGCGGCGCGGCGCGGCGCCGGACACCCGGCCGGCCAGCGCGGCGCCGAGGCCCGGGCGGCCGGCAGCGACCGGCGAAGGGCCGGCCGGTGCGGATCGGGTGACCGAGCTGATGCTGGTCAGCATCCTGGTGAACGTCGGCGCGTTCCTGGTCTCCACCCTGCCGGTGGACCTGATGTCCGCCCGGCAGCTCGCGGTCGTGCTGCCGACGGGCGCCGCGCTGGCCGGCCGAGTCTTCGGCGCCCGGCTGGTGACGAGGCGGACGCTGGGCGTGGCGCTCGCCGTGCTGGTGCTGTTCGCCGGCGTCTTCGCCGCCCGGGCGACCGAACGGCCGGTGCCGGTGACGGACAAGGAGATCGGGGACTGGCTGGTCGCCCAAGGCCTGCACCACGGCCTCGGCGGCTACTGGAACGCCAGCACCATCACCCTGGCCACCGGCGGGCAGGTCCAGGTCGCGCCGGTGACCGGCACCGAGCGGATCATGGGGTACCGCTGGGAGTCGCGGGCCGAGTGGTACGACCCCGCCCGCACGGACGCCCGGTTCCTGGTGCTCGACCTGACCGACCCGGTCTACGGGACGGTCGCCACGGCGACCGCGCAGTTCGGCCGGCCGGTGCTGCGTCGGGACTTCGGCCATGTCGCGGTGCTGGTGTACGACCACAACCTGCTCGTCGGCCTGCCGGCGTACTGCCTGCCGGAGGTCCGGCCCAGCATGGCCGAGTGCTGACCGGCCACCGCCGGGACGGTCACCGTCCCGGCTCGTGTGGACCTGGTCAGCCCGGCTTCTCGGACACGAAGATCGCCGTCCCCGGGAAGAGCCGGCCGCGCAGCGGGCTCCACTGCCCCCACAGTCGCTCGTGTCCCGGCGGCCACTCCGGTTCCACCAGGTCCCGCAGCACGAAGCCCGCCGCGACCAGCTCGCGCACCCGGTCGCCGAGCGTCCGGTGCTGCTCGACATAGGTGATCGTGCCGTCGGCGGCCTGCTCCACGTACGGCCGGCGGTCGAAGTACGAGTGGGTGGCGACCAGCCCGCGCTCGCCCGGGTCGTCGAGGAAGATCCAGCGCATCGGGTGGGTGACCGCGAACACCCAGCGCCCCCCGGGCCGCAGCACCCGGTACACCTCCCGCATCACGCGGGCCGAGTCGGCCACGAACGGCACCGCGCCGAACGCGGTGCAGACGATGTCGAAGCCGCCGTCGCGGAACGGGAGCGCCAGCGCGTCGGCCTGCACCAGCGGCACGCGTACGCCCGTCCGGTCGGCACCGGCGCGGGCGTGCCGCAGCATCCCCGCGGACAGGTCCATCGCGACCACCGCGGCGCCCTCGGTGGCCAGCCACCGGGCGGCGGCCGCGGCGCCGCAGCCCAGCTCCAGCACCCGCCGGCCGCGCACCTGGCCGAGCAGCCGGGCGTCGGCCTCGCGCAGCCCCTCCGGGCACCACACGAAGTCCGCGTCGCCCAGGAAGTCGCCGTGTTCCTGCTGGTAGGCGTCGGCGTCCGCGTCCCACCAGGCGCGGCTGGCCCGGCGCGCCTGGGCGTCGGTCACCGCCCGGCGGGCCGGCCCGGTGTGATCTTCCACCCCGGTATTCTCGCGGCCGGTGTGACGGGCGAAATGCCGGGGCCGGCCCGCTCTCGGCGGCAAACATGCTGATCGGGCACATCACGGTAACAGGTATTCGAAGGGCTTGCCCCGCGTGCTAATGCGCACGGTAAGCTGTTCGATGCGCTCGCGGGTCGCGACCTCGGCAGGGAGCAGGTTCGCAGTCGCCGTACACATCACGTGGTTTTCGCCAGCGGGATCCTCGGCGTGTGGCCGGTGACAGCCCGCGGAGCGACCAAGGTCACCGCGACAACCATCGGTTCGGAGCAACAACCCACATGACGAGCAGCATCGAGGCTACCTCGAGCGCGAACAAGGTCACCGTCGACGACCTCGGCACAGAGGAGGCCTTCCTCGCCGCGATCGACGAGACCATCAAGTACTTCAACGACGGCGACATTGTCGAAGGCACCGTCGTCAAGGTCGATCGGGACGAGGTCCTGCTCGACATCGGCTACAAGACCGAGGGTGTCATCCCCTCGCGTGAGTTGTCGATCAAGCACGACGTGGACCCCGCGGAAGTTGTGTCCGTCGGTGACCACATCGAGGCCCTTGTCCTCCAGAAGGAGGACAAGGAGGGCCGGCTGATCCTGTCCAAGAAGCGTGCCCAGTACGAGCGCGCCTGGGGGACCATCGAGCGGATCAAGGAAGAAGACGGCGTCGTGCGGGGCTCTGTCATCGAGGTGGTCAAGGGCGGGCTGATCCTGGACATCGGGCTGCGCGGCTTCCTGCCCGCCTCGCTGGTCGAGATGCGCCGGGTCCGCGACCTGCAGCCGTACGTGGGCCGGGAGCTCGAGGCGAAGATCATCGAGCTGGACAAGAACCGCAACAACGTCGTGCTGTCCCGCCGCGCCTGGCTGGAGCAGACCCAGTCCGAGGTGCGCACCGAGTTCCTCAACAAGCTGCAGAAGGGCCAGGTCCGCAAGGGCGTCGTCTCCTCGATCGTCAACTTCGGGGCGTTCGTCGACCTCGGCGGCGTGGACGGCCTGGTGCACGTCTCGGAGCTGTCCTGGAAGCACATCGACCACCCGTCCGAGGTGGTGGAGGTCGGCCAGGAGGTCGAGGTCGAGGTGCTCGACGTCGACCTGGACCGGGAGCGGGTCTCGCTGTCGCTGAAGGCCACCCAGGAGGACCCGTGGCGGCAGTTCGCCCGGACCCACGCGATCAACCAGATCGTGCCGGGCAAGGTGACCAAGCTGGTGCCGTTCGGTGCGTTCGTCCGGGTGGACGACGGCATCGAGGGCCTGGTGCACATCTCCGAGCTGGCCGAGCGGCACGTGGAGATCCCCGAGCAGGTGGTGCAGGTCGGCTCGGAGGTGATGGTCAAGGTGATCGACATCGACCTGGAGCGGCGGCGCATCTCGCTCTCGCTCAAGCAGGCCAACGAGGGCTTCGTCGAGGGCGAGGAGCACTTCGACCCGACCCTCTACGGCATGTCGGCCACCTACGACAGCGAGGGCAACTACATCTACCCGGAGGGTTTCGACCCGGACACCGGGGAGTGGCTGCCCGGCTACGAGAAGCAGCGCGAGGAGTGGGAGCGGCAGTACGCCGAGGCCCGCGCCCGCTGGGAGGCGCACACCAAGCAGGTGCAGAGCGCCCGGGCCGCGGAGGCCGGGGCGGCCGCCGCCTCCGCCAGCGGTGCGGGTGCCTCGGCCGGACAGCCGGCCCAGCCGCGCGAGGCGCAGGCCGAGCAGCCCACCGGCACGCTCGCCACGGACGAGGCGCTCGCCGCCCTGCGCGAGCGGCTGGCCGGCGGCAAGTAAGCAGTCGGCGACGCACGACGGCGCCCCCGGGTGTACGCCCGGGGGCGCCGTCGTGTCCGCGGCGAGGAGGCTGCCGCGCGCCAGGCGGGACGGCTGGTGTTGACTGGCACCGTGCTGAGGGTCGGACTCACCGGCGGAATCGGCGCGGGCAAGAGCGTGGTCGCCCGGCGGTTGGCGCAGCGGGGCGCCGTCGTGGTCGACGCGGACCGGCTCGCCCGCGAGGTGGTGGCGCCGGGCACCGAAGGGCTGCAGGAGGTGGTCGCCGCCTTCGGGCGGGAGGTGCTCGGCCCGGACGGGACGCTGGACCGGGCCGCGCTCGGCTCCCGGGTGTTTGCCGACGCGGACGCCCGGCGCCGGCTGGAGGGCATCATCCATCCGCGGGTGCGGGCCCGCACCGACGAGCTGGTCGCCGCGGCGCCGCCCGACGCCATCGTGGTCAACGACATCCCACTGCTCGTCGAGTCCGGCGGCGTGGCCGCGTACCACCTCGTGCTGGTGGTCGAGGCGGCCGAGGCGACCCGGGTGGCCCGGTTGGTGCGCGACCGCGGCATGTCCGAGGACGAGGCGTACGCGCGCCTGCGTGCCCAGGCCACCGACGAGCAGCGGCGGGCGGCGGCGGACGTGCTGCTGGTCAACGAATCCACAATCGACGACCTGCTGGCGCGGGTGGACCGGGTGTGGGAGGAGCGGCTGGTCCCGTACGAGCGGAACCTGCGGCTGCGGCGCCGGGTCGAACGGCCCGAGCGGCTCGCGATCCGGCCGTACGACCCGACCTGGCCGGACCAGTACGCCCGGCTCGCCGCCCGGATCGCGCGGGCGGCCGGGGGGCGGCGGGTGGACCACGTCGGCTCCACGGCGGTGCCGGGGCTGGCGGCGAAGGACGTGATCGACATCCAGCTGACCGTGGACACCATCGCCGACGCCGACCGGCTCGCCGGCGCGCTCGCCGAGGCCGGCTTCCCGCGCGTCGAAGGCATCCGGTCGGACCGACCGAAGCCCGACGCCCCTGACCCGGCACAGTGGGAGAAGCGGATGCACGGCGGTGCCGACCCGGGCCGGCTGATGCACCTGCACGTCCGGGTGGCCGGGTCCGCGGGCTGGCGGGCTGCGCTGCTGCTGCGCGACTGGATGCGGGCCGACGCGGACATCCGCCGGGAGTACGCCGCGGTGAAGGAACGGCTCGCCGGGGCCGGTCTCACCGCGACCGAATACACCGTCGCGAAGGAGCCGTGGTTCGATCAGGTGTGGCCGCGGGCGCAGGAGTGGGCCCGGTCCGCCGGATGGCGGCCACCGACCTCGTAGCCGCCGGCGAGCGGAGTCGCCTGGGAGACCGGGCCGGGGGACAAGACGGGGGGCGCTCGCGGCGGCCGGTCTGCGCTCTCGCGCGACCGCGGTGAGTGCGCCTCGCCGGCTGGATGCCGGGGCAGCAACTCCGCGCCGGGGAAGACCGGCCGGTGTGGAGGCCAGGTCGTGTCCGGACGGCCGCCGCGAGCGGCCTACCCGTAAAACGGTACCCGGATGATCTTGTTCACACAATCACAGCATCGAAGTTGATGGTTCACCCACTCGGTCGGTCGCCTCCGCCCGCGTGGCGATGTCGGTGGCCGGGCGTACGGTTGGTTCGAGGTCCGGTCCCGCACGGGCCGCGACCGGTCCGGAAGCATCGGCGAGGAGCGAGAGTTCGACCATGGCGCTCGACATCCCACGACTCGACGGCCGGTTCCAGGTCGTCAGCGAGTTCCAGCCCTCCGGAGACCAGCCCGCCGCCATCGACGAGCTGGAGCGCCGCGTGCGGGCCGGCGAGCGGTACGTCGTGCTGCTCGGCGCCACGGGCACCGGCAAGAGCGCCACCACGGCGTGGCTGATCGAGCGCCTGCAGCGCCCCACGCTGGTGCTCGCCCCCAACAAGACGCTCTGCGCCCAGCTGGCCAAGGAGTTCCGGGAGCTGCTGCCGCACAACGCGGTGGAGTACTTCGTCTCCTACTACGACTACTACCAGCCCGAGGCGTACATCCCGCAGACCGACACCTACATCGAGAAGGACTCCTCGATCAACGAGGAGGTGGAACGGCTGCGCCACTCGGCCACCATGTCGCTGCTGACCCGGCGGGACACCGTGGTGGTGGCCACCGTCTCGGCCATCTACGGCCTCGGCACGCCGGCCGAGTACCTGGACCGTTCGGTGAGGATCCAGGTCGGCGCCGAAATGGACCGTGACTGGCTGCTGCGGCGGCTGGTCGACATCCAGTACACCCGCAACGACATGTCGTTCAGCCGGGGCACCTTCCGGGTCCGCGGCGACACCCTGGAAATCATCCCGGCGTACGAGGAGCTGGCCGTCCGGGTCGAGATGTTCGGCGACGAGGTGGAGAAGCTCTACTACCTGCATCCGATCACCGGCGAGGTGCTCCGCGAGGTGGACCAGCTGCTGATCTTCCCGGCCAGCCACTACGTCGCCGGCCCGGAGCGGATGGAGCGGGCGCTGCGCGGCATCGAGCAGGAGCTGGAGCAGCGGCTGGCCGAGCTGGAGGGGCAGGGCAAGCTGCTGGAGGCGCAGCGGCTGCGGATGCGCACCACCTACGACATCGAGATGATGCGGCAGGTCGGCTTCTGCTCCGGGATCGAGAACTACTCGATGCACATCGACGGCCGCTCGTACGGTGACCCGCCGCACTGCCTGCTGGACTACTTCCCGGACGACTTCCTCACCGTGATCGACGAGTCGCACGTGACGGTCCCCCAGATCGGCGGGATGTACGAGGGCGACGCCTCGCGCAAGCGCGTCCTGATCGAGCACGGCTTCCGCCTGCCCAGCGCGGCTGACAACCGGCCGCTACGGTTCGACGAGTTCCTGGAACGGGTCGGCCAGATGGTGTTCCTCTCCGCCACCCCCGGTCCGTGGGAGCTGCGCCACTCCGGCGGCGAGTTCGTCGAGCAGGTGATCCGACCCACCGGCCTGGTCGACCCGGAGGTGGTCGTGAAGCCCACCAAGGGGCAGATCGACGACCTGATGCACGAGATCCGGGTGCGCACCGAGCGCGACGAGCGGGTGCTCGTCACCACCCTGACCAAGAAGATGGCCGAGGACCTGACCGACTACCTGCTCGAGCACGGCATCCGGGTGCGCTACCTGCACTCCGAGGTGGACACCCTGCGTCGGGTGGAGCTGCTGCGCGAGCTGCGCAAGGGCGAGTTCGACGTGCTGGTCGGCATCAACCTGCTGCGCGAAGGGCTGGACCTGCCCGAGGTCTCCCTGGTGTCCATCCTGGACGCCGACAAGGAGGGCTTCCTGCGCAGCGGCACCTCGCTGGTGCAGACCATCGGCCGGGCGGCCCGCAACGTCTCCGGGCAAGTGCACATGTACGCGGACAAGATCACCCCGTCGATGGCCGCGGCGATCGAGGAGACCAACCGGCGGCGGGCCAAGCAGCTGGCGTACAACGCCGAGCACGGCATCGACCCGCAGCCGCTGCGTAAGAAGATCCATGACATTTTGGATGACATCTACCGGGAGGCCGACGACACCGAGGGCGCGCTGGCCGGGCACGGTCCAGGGGGGCACGTCGTGGGCGGCGGCGGGCGGCAGATCTCGCGTGGCAAGGGCCCGGTGCCGGAGACCCGGTCGCGGGGGAGGGCCGCGGCCAAGGCCGGCGCCGGCAAGATCTCCTCGGCCGGGATGGCCCGCGCCGAGCTGGCCCAGCTCATCCAGGACCTGAACGAGCAGATGCTGGCCGCGGCCCGGGAGCTGCAGTTCGAGCTGGCCGCCCGGATCCGCGACGAAATGGCCGAGCTCAAGAAGGAGCTGCGCGCGATGGACATGGCCGGGGTTCGCTAGCCCTCATCCCGTCGATCGAGGAGTTGTGGTGGGTATAAATCGGACCAAACAGGCGCACAGCTCCTCGATCGAGAGCGGCAGGGCCGCCGGCTCGATCAGGCGTACCGGTTGAAGCCGCCCTCGGAGTCGATGACCTGCCCGGTGATCCAGGCGGCGGCGGGGGAGCAGAGCCACTCGACCAGCCGCGCCGCGTCGTCGGGCTGGCCCCAGCGCCCACTGGGAAACATGCGCCGGACCCGCTCGTAGGTCTCCGGATCGGCGTAGCCGGTGTCGGTAGGGCCGGGGTTCACGCAGTTGACGGTGATCCCCCGGCCGGCCAGCAGGTGCGCGAAGTTTCTGGTCAGCACCTCGACACCGGCCTTGCTCGCCACGTACGCCAGCTCGGTCGGCATCGGGCCGAGCCGCTGCCCGCTGGAGAAGAGCACCACCCGACCGTCCCCGCGGCGGTGGTCGTACGCCCCGGCGAACGCCTCGACGAGCAGCATGGTGGCCCGGACGTTGACCATCAGGTGCCGGTCGATCTCGCCGGCGTCGAGCGAGCCGAGCTCGGTGTGCCGGGAGTAGGCGTGCACCGCGACGAGCACGTCCAGCGCGCCGTACCGCTCCACGGCGGCGGCGACCACGGCGGCGGGCGCGCCGGGCTCCAGAAGGTCGGCGGCCTGGTACGCGGCCCGGTCGCCGAGCTCGTCCAGCAGCGCTGGCACCCCCTCGGGGTCACCGCCGTACGGCTGCGCGGCGTCGTAGGACGGCAATCCGGTGAGCATGAGGCGGTACCCGGCGGCGGCGAGGCGGCGGGCCACCGCCGCGCCGATGCCGATGCGGCGGCTGACGCCGGTGACCAGAGCGACCCGGTTCACTGCGGTCAGGCCGGAACGTCGGCGAAGTGCTCGACCACCGGCGGCTGGGCGAAGTACGGCCCGATGAGGGCGCGCCACTGGCCGAACCGCTCGTGCCGGCGGAAGTTGACCTCGTGCGCCTCGACCGAGTCCCACTCCACCAGCAGGACAAACCGGGAGGGTGACTCGATGCCGCGGGTCATCCGCACCGACCGGCAGCCGGGCGTCTCGGTGATCAGCTCCCGCCCCTTCGCGCAGGCGGCGGCGAAGGCCCCTTCCTGCCCGGGCAGGACCTCGAATTGGGCGACCTCCAGGACCATGCTGACGATCCTCCCACACCGCATGCCCGACGCGATCCGGTAGCACCAGACCTAGCCTCCTAGGATGATGTGCGCAAGGAGACCTGTGCCACGGCTACCGCACGGGTGAAACCGGGCACCCGCCTTGGGAACCGGGCGACCGTGGTGGAGAATGGGCGGCGGAGGGGAGTATTCCCTCGCGACGGTGTCGTCAGCACGGTCCACCGCCGGCCCCGGCCGGTCCGGACCCGGCGCCGTTGGCCGTCGGGCGGGCGCCACCAGCGTCCGGCCGCGGCGGGAGAGACCTCCGACAGTCACCAACCTGCACGTCGCCTCCGGATCCGTCCGCGGGGGCGTCAGCCGCGAGGCGACGTGGTGTGTCTGCCGGAGGTCCGATTTGAACGTGTCCACCTGGGCGTGGGCCGGCACCCTGGTCGCCCTGGGCCTGCTGCTGCTCGCCGACCTGGCGATCATCGGCCGCCGCCCGCACGAACCCAGCCTGCGGGAGTCCACGCTCTGGGTGGTCTTCTACGTCAGCCTCGCGGCGCTGTTCGGCGTCCTGGTCGGGCTGTACTGGGGAGGCACTTTCGCCGGGCAGTTCTATGCCGGCTGGCTCACCGAGTACAGCCTGTCGATGGACAACCTGTTCGTCTTCGTCGTCATCATGTCCCGGTTCGGGGTGCCGCGGGCGTACCAGCAGAAGGTGCTCTTCACCGGCATCATGCTCGCCCTGCTCATGCGCGGCGCGTTCATCGCCGCCGGGGCCGCGCTGGTGAACCGGTTCGTGTGGGTGTTCTACATCTTCGGCGCCTTCCTGATCTACACCGCGTGGAACCTGGCCCGGCAGGGCGAGCACGAGCCGGAGGAGGTCGGCGAGAACCTGCTGATCCGGCTGAGCCGCCGCGTGCTGCCGGTGTCGCGGACCTTCGACGGGGCGCGGATGACCACGGTGGGTCCGACCGGCCGGCGGCTGTTCACCCCGATGCTGATCGTCATGATCGCCATCGGCACCACCGACCTCATCTTCGCGCTGGACTCCCTCCCGGCTATCTTCGGCCTGACCAAGGAGGCGTACCTGGTCTTCACCGCCAACGTCTTCGCCCTGATGGGCCTGCGCCAGCTGTACTTCCTGCTCGGGGGCCTGCTCACCCGGCTGGTCTACCTCAACTTCGGGCTGTCCGTGGTGCTCGGCTTCATCGGCGTCAAGCTGGTCCTGGAGGCGTTGGCCGACAACAACCTCCCGTTCATCAACGGCGGTGAGCACATCGAGTGGGCACCGCACGTGCCGATCTGGCTCTCGCTCTCGGTGATCATCGGCACGCTGGCCATCGCCACCGTCGTGAGCATGCTCAAGACGGCCCGGGACCGCAGGTTAGCCGCGGCGGTGGCGCCCACTGTCCCGGCCCGCCAGCGGGCGCGTTCAACCAAGCCCTAGCGCCTCCCGGCGCACCGGCAAGCCCTAGCACCTCCGGAGCGCAGGGCCGGGTCAGGGCAGGACGCGGTGGGCGCCGACGAGGGTCGCCGCCCGCTCGCCGCGCACCGGCTCGTCCACCACCTGGCGGCGGGTGTAGCAGGCGTGCAGCATCCGGCGCCGGCCCTGGCCGTCGGGTGCGGCCGCGACGAAGCCGATGTGGTGGATCTTGCGACCCGGCCGGGCGAAGAAGTACAGGTCGCCTGGGCGCTCCTCGCCGAGCGCGATGGGGGTGGTGGCCTCCGCCTGGTCGTCGGCGTCGCGGGGCAGCCGCACGCCGAACCGCCGCCAGGCCAGGTGTACCAGCCCGGAGCAGTCGATGCCGTACGCGGAGACGCCACCCCAGACATACGCCACGTCGAGCAGCCGGGCGGCCACGCCGAGCACCTGCTCTGCGCTGGGCGTCCAGGCCAGGTCCGGCCGGACGTCGCGGGCCAGCGCCCACCGCGGCTCCGGCTCGCCGGGGACGCGCACCGGCACCCAGCCGCGGTAAGGCGGACCGGCCGCCGGCAGCCGCGTGCCGAGGACCACGCCGGGTAGCACCACGTCACCGGCCGGGGCGTCGCGGAGGGCGGTCGCGGTGGCGTCCACCACCCACCGCCGCGTCGCCGCCTCACCTGCCTCCGCGGCCGGCGCGGAATCCTCTACATCGGACACCGGAGCCAGCTGCGCGGCAGGCAGCCAGCCGGGGTAGCCGCGGGGGTCCAACTTCCCGGCGGGCTGCTCCAGCGCGACCACGCGGGCCCAGCCGCCGTCGACCTGGTCGACCTGCACCCGCTCGCCGAGCAGCAGCTGGCTCAACACACCCCGCCCGACCCGCTGGTCGGGATCCATCCCGGCCACCCAGGCGCGGATGTCGGGCCGGCAGCCCAGCGCCGGGGCATCCACCGGGCGTACCGCGTCCGGCCCGGCCCACAGGGTCGCCACCGCGACGCGTACCGCCGCCCGCTGACCGGCGTCGAGCCGCACCGGCCCTCCTCCCGAAAGTATCTGCCGTTCGGCTCACGATATACGCAGATTACCTTCGAGAGTGAGGCCGAGTCCCGGCGCGTCGGGGAGCAGCACGGTCCCGCCCGCGTACCGCAGGCCGCCCTGCACCGGTGACGAGGCGAGCCACCATGCCGCGTCCAGGTCGCTGACCGCGGTGGTGCCGTGCGCGGCGGCCAGGCTCGCCGCCGCGGTCACCCCGACCGGGCTCTCCATCATGGACCCGACCAGGGTGCCGAGGCCGTGCTCCTCGGCCAGCCCGAGCAGGACGCGCGCGGTGGCCAGGCCGGCGCACTTGGCCAGCTTCACATTCACCATGTCGGCGGCCCGGCGACGGATCACCTCGACCAGGTCGCGCACGCCGTAGACCGCCTCGTCGGCGAGGATCGGCACCCCGACCCGGTCACTCACCCAGGCCAGACCGTCCAGGTCCCAGCTGGGCACCGGCTGCTCGACCAGCTCCACGTCCAGACCGGCGTCCTCGATGCCACGGATCACCCGGACCGCCTGGCGCGGCGTCCAGCCCTGGTTGGCATCGAGCCGGATCCGCGGTCCGGGCCCGACCGCGTCGCGCACCGCGCGCACCCGGTCGACGTCGCCGGCCGCGTCCAGGCCCACCTTGAGCTTGAGCACGGTGAAGCCTTCAGCCATCCGGTCCCGTGCCGCGGCGGCGAGGCTGCCCGCGTCACCGGCGGAGAGCGTCACGTCGGTCGGCACGGACAGTGCGCTGCCGCCCAGCAGCCGCACCAGCGGTACGCCCAGCCGGCGCGCGGCCAGGTCGTGCAGCGCGACGTCGACGGCCGCCTTGGCCGCCTCGTTGCCGGCGACTGCCCGCCTCACCTCCCGGCACCGGGCGGTGAGGTCGTCGGCGTCCCTGCCGAGCAGGGCCGGGCCGAGGTGCTCGCGCACGCAGGCCTCGGCGCCGGCGACGGACGCACCGGTGACCCGCCAGACCTCCGGCGCCTCCCCGAAGCCGGAGCGGCCGTCCGCGTCGACCACCTCGACCACCAGGGTGTCCACAGTGGTGGCTGTGCGCAGTGCGGTGACGAACGGGGTGTGCATCGGCGCGCTCAACCGGTGCGTGCGTACTTCGGTGATGGTCATCGGCTGGCCAGCTCCCTGCGGTCAGCCCAGCTCGCCGCCGCGATCCGGGCCAGCAGCCGGCACGCCGGGTCGTCACGGTCCGCGCCGGTGGCCAGGCCGGTCGTGGTGCAGACGACCAGGGTGTACGGCGGGGCGTCGCCGGGGAACACCACGGCTGCGCCGTGCCGCACGCCGTCCACCCAGCCGCTCTTGTGCGCGAGGCGCGTGCCGGGCGGCAGCCCGGCGGCAAGGTCCTCCCGGTGTTCCTGGGCGAACAGCACGTCGAGCATGGCGCGGGAGGCCTGCGGACCGGCCAGGCCGCCGGTCGCGAGCGCGGCCAGCAGGGCGGCGAGGTCGGCCGCGGTGACCAGGTTGGTGATGCCGGCCTCGCGGGCCGCGTAGTCCTCGATACCGCGGGCGGTCACGCTGTGCCGGGCGCCGGCCAGGCGCCAGACCTCGGCCACCGCCGGAAGGCCCACGTGGGACAGTACGAGGTTGGTGGCGAGGTTGCCGGATCGGACGATCATGCGTTCGGCGAGCCAGCGCAGCGGCACGCTCTGCCCCATCCGGTCCCAGACCTCGCGGTCACTGTCGTAGTCCCGGTCACAGCCGAACCGCGCTGCGCCCGGCAGCGCGGAAGCGAAGTCGTTGCGCACCGTCACCGGGGCGTCCAGGGCCAGCGTGCCGGCCTCGGCGGCCCGGTAGAGGGCGGCGAGCACAGCAACCTTCATGGTGCTGGCGGCGTAATGGGTGGCGCCGGCCAGGCGGGCGTAGGCGGGCGGCCCGCCGAGCGGGCCGCACCACACGGAGACGGTGCCCGGCACCGCCGCCAGCTCGGGTTCGAGGTCGGCCAGCGTCACGCCCGCCTCCTTGCCCGGCGGCTCCGCTCGGCCGGATCCAGGACAACCTTGCGCAGGCGTACGGCGTCCGGGGTGACCTCGACGCACTCGTCCTCGCGGCAGAACTCCAGCGCCTGCTCCAGGGAGAGCCGGCGCGGGGGCACCAGGCGCTCCAGCTCCTCGGCGGTGGACTGGCGGATGTTGGTCAGCTTCTTCTCCTTGGTGATATTCACGTCCATGTCGTCCGGCCGGGAGTTCTCACCCACGATCATGCCCTGGTACACCTCGGTGCCCGGCTCCACGAACAGCGTGCCGCGCTCCTGCAGGTTGAACATGGCATAGCTGGTCGCCGTGCCGGCCCGGTCGGCCACCAGCGAGCCGGTCGGCCGGGTGCGCAGCTCGCCGACCCAGGGCTCGTACGACTCGAAGACGTGGTGCGCGATGCCGGTGCCCCGGGTCTCGGTCAGGAACTCGGTCCGGTAGCCGATCAACCCGCGCGCCGGCACCAGCCACTCCATCCGCACCCAGCCGGTGCCGTGGTTGACCATCTGCTCCATCCGGCCCTTGCGCGTGGCCAGCAGCTGGGTGACCGCGCCCAGGTACTCCTCGGGGATGTCTATGGTGAGCCGCTCGATCGGCTCGCACTGCCGGCCGTTCACCTCGCGGGTCACCACCTGCGGCTTGCCGACGGTCAGCTCGTACCCTTCGCGGCGCATCTGCTCCACCAGGATCGCCAGCGCCAGCTCGCCGCGGCCCTGCACCTCCCACGTGTCCGGTCGATCGGTGGGCAAGACCCGCAGCGACACGTTGCCCACCAGCTCCCGGTCCAGGCGGTCCTTGACCAGCCGCGCGGTGACCTTGCTGCCCTTGCTCCGGCCGGCGAGCGGCGAGGTGTTCACCCCGATGGTCATCGAGATGGCCGGCTCGTCCACCGTGATCGGGGGCAGCGGGCGCGGGTCGTCCGCGTCGGCGAGCGTGTCACCGATCATGATCTCGGGGATCCCGGCGACCGCGATGATGTCGCCCGGCCCGGCCCGCTCGGCCGGCTTGCGGTCCAGCGCCTCGGTCATCAGCAGCTCGGATATCCGCACCTTCTCCTGGGTGCCGTCGGTGCGGCACCAGGCCACCGTCTGACCCTTGTGGATGACGCCCTGGCGGACCCGGCACAGGGCCAGCCGGCCGAGAAACGGCGAGGCGTCCAAGTTGGTCACGTGGGCCTGCAGTGGGGCATGCTCGTCATAACTGGGCGGGGGGATGGTGTCGAGCAGGGTTCGGAACAGCGGCTGCAGGTCGGGCGAGTCGGGCAGGGCACCGTCGGCCGGCTGGTCCAGCGATGCCTGGCCGGTACGGGCGCAGGCGTACACGATCGGGAAGTCGATCTGGTCGTCGGTGGCGTCCAGGTCCAGGAACAGTTCGTATGTGTCGTCCACCACAGCCGCGATCCGGGCGTCCGGCCGGTCCACCTTGTTCACCACCAGGACGATCGGCAGCCGGGCGCGCAGCGCCTTGCGGAGCACGAACCGGGTCTGCGGCAGCGGGCCCTCGCTCGCGTCCACCAGCAGGAGCACCCCGTCCACCATGGTCAGCCCGCGCTCCACCTCGCCGCCGAAGTCGGCGTGGCCGGGTGTATCGATGATGTTGATGGTGACCGGCTCGCCGTCCCGCGGGGTGTGCCGGATCGCGGTGTTCTTGGCCAGGATGGTGATGCCCTTCTCCCGCTCCAGGTCCATCGAGTCCATCACCCGGTCGGCCATCTCCGCTCGGGAGTGCCAGGCGCCGGACTGCCGGAGCATGGCGTCCACCAGCGTGGTCTTGCCATGGTCGACGTGCGCGACGATGGCGACGTTGCGGAGGTCGGAGCGGGTCTTCATGGCTCCATCCTCGCGGGTGCTTGATCGCGGGTGGGTGGCGGGTCATGGCTGACCTGCTCGGTGCCGTCGAGCACCTGCCGCCGGCGCTGATCTACCTGGTCACCGCCGTGGTGGTGTGGTGCGAGACGGGTCTGATCGTCGGCCTGGTGATGCCCGGCGAGGCGACCCTGCTGCTGGTCGGCTTCCTGGCGTACCTCGGCACGCTGCGGCTGGTCCCGGCGGCGCTGCTGATGGTCGCGGCGGCACTGGCCGGGGACGCCTGGGCGTTCCGCAGCGGGCGGCGTTACGGGCCGCGGGTGCGGGCGAGCCGGCTGGGCGTCTGGGTGGGCCAGGAACGCTGGGCGAAGGCGGATGGCATGCTGCACCGGCTGGGTGGCCGGGGCGTGGCGGCCGCCCGGTGGGTGGCGTTCGTGCGGACGCTCGCGCCGCGGCTGGCCGGCAGCGCCGGCATACCGTACCGGCGGTTCGCCCCGTGGAACCTACTCGGCGCGGCCACCTGGGTGACCGCCTCGGTGCTCGCCGGGTACCTGGCCGGCACTTCGTACCGGACCGTCTCCGACGTGCTCGGTCGGGCCACCGGTGCGGTGCTGCTGCTCGCTCTGGCGGTGATCGGGATCGTGCTGCTCGGCCGGTGGCTGGGCCGCAACCCCGACCCGGTCCGCGCCCTCGCCGGCCGGGCCGCGGCGTTGCCGGCGGTGCGCTGGCTCGCAGGGCGCTACGGCGGGTTGTTCCGTCTGCTCACCGAGCGCCTGGGCGCCGGCTGGGCGCTGGTGCTGAACCTGGTGTTCGGAGTTGCCGGGCTGTTCGCGCTCGGTGTCGGGCTCGGCTGGACGGTCGGGGTGGTGGTCCAGCACAGCGGCCTCAACCGGGTCGACGCCGGGATTGCGGACTGGTTCGCCGACCGGCGCACCGAGGGGGTCGCGGACGCGGCGAACGCCGTCGTCCACGTGCTGAAGGGAAGCTGGCTGGTGCTGGTGGTGGCGGCGGTCGCGCTGCTGCTCGCCTGGCGGGCCCGGGCGTGGCGCGGCGACCTGGTCAGCGTGGTCGGTACCGTCGGCGCCGTGCCGCTGCTGGTGCTGGCGCTCGTGGCGGAGAACCTGTCCTGGGCGGCGCCGGTGCCGCAGACCCATTTCCCGACCCAGAACACGGTCGCCACGGCGAGCCTGTGCACGCTGGCCTGGCTGCTGACCCGGCGTACGCACTGGGCGCGGATCGTGGCGGCGTGGACCGCCGCCGCGGTCGCCGTGGTGGGCGTCTCCGGAGCGCGGCTGTACCTGGGCGCCAGCCCGGCCAGCGGGGTGATCACCTCGGTGCTGGTCGGTGTGCTGTGGACGATGGTCTTCGTTGTCGCCTGGACCACCAGGGACCGGACCCTTTCGCTCGCTGGGGCCGCCCGGGCAAAGGACAGCGACGAACGCCTGACCGACGCGCGACTGCGGTAGGTGACATGTCCCGGCTGGGTGCCGAGCCTGCTCGAATCAGGTCAGCCGGAACTCGACGAGCGGATTGGTGACGACTTCCCGCCACCGTTCGCGATGTCCGGCCGCGTGCAGTCGATAGTAGACCGTCTCGCGCCGCTCCCCGCCGGTCGCGCCGTCGTGGTTGCCTATGTTGTGGGCGAGCAGATAATGGGCGAACAGGACGCTGCCGGCCGGACCGACTGCCTGCGTCGGCTCACCGAGCTCGACCTTCGGATACGGTCCGGGATTCATCTCGTCCACCCGCAACAGCGCGTCTGGCCCGCGCTCGGCGAGGTAACGGCCGAACCGCAGGTGAGTCCCCGGCCAGGCCCAGAGATTGCCCCGGTGCCGGCGGCTCATGTCGGTGAGCCAGACGCCGGCGAGCAGGGAGAAGGTGCCCGGACGACCGCTGGGTTCGGGTGGTGTCAGGCCATCCACGTGCGGGCCGCCGGGTCGGTGCGGCCAGGGCGGGATGGTGGTGGCCACCTGAGCGAAATCGGGGTCGTCCACGGCAAGACCCGGGCGCAGCAGCTCGGCGGCGAGCTGCCCGATGCCCGCGGCACGGTAGAGGTCGAGCAGGGGATGGTTCGCACGGCGGAAGCGAGGCCACAGGAAGTACGGACCGACGTGGCCCTCGGCGTACGGCTTCTTCTCCAGCAGAGTCTTCACCACCGCACGGGCCGAGGCGATCTGATCGCCAGTCAGCACATCGGGCACCACCACGAACCCCTGCTCGCGGAACGCGTGCCGCATCTCGTTGGTGATCACCGCCACGCCTAAGTGCATCTCTCGGCTCCGCCATCGCGCAACCGATTTCGCCGCACGCTCGGACCTCGTGCGACTCGTCGGCGGCCCACGGTCCTGACGCCGGGCGAGGGCCAGGACCCTCGAGATTGGACGGCGCCGGGCCGGGTCGACCCGGTCGTAGCGACTGCGGGCCAGCGACCCGTGTTAATCGCGTCGCGGGCCGGTTGGCGTGGGGTTAGCCTGGCGCGGTGACGCCACCGAACGACCTTCAGGGCGGATGTGCTGGGCTGGTGATTCGGCCAGAACGGGCCGAAGATCACGGCGCGATCCGGGACGTTCACCGGCGGGCATTCGGTGACGGCGAACGGGTTCCTGCCCTTGTCGACGCGCTACGCGCGGCCCGGCGTCCGCTGGCGCCGGTGTCGCTGGTCGCTGCCGTCGCTGACCGGGTGGTCGGTCATGTGATGCTCAGTGGCTGCTGGTTGGACGCCCTGCCCCGGCTCGTGGACGTATGTTCGCTCTCGCCCCTCGGGGTGCTGCCGGAGTTCCAGCGCCAAGGGATCGGAACTCGACTTGTGGCGCACGCGCTCGCGGAAGCTGACCGCCGGGGTGTTCCACTGGTGTTTTTGGAGGGCTCACCGCGCTACTACGGCAAGCGTGGCTTCGCCGACGCCACGAAGCTGGGCTTTCGTCCGCCCACGCTGCGCTACCCGCCGGGCGCTTTCCAGGTCGCCACACTGTCCGCGTACGAGGATTGGATGACAGGCACCTTCGTGTACTCCGATGTCTTCTGGTCCCTGGACTGCGTGGGCCTACGGGGCGAGCACCTGAAAACCGCGGCTGCGACCTGACGCCACGGGTCCGCTGTTCCCGCGGCCTGGCTTGACGCGACCTGGCCGGCCGGTTCTCTCCGACCGCCACGACGTCGACGACCTGGTCAAAGTCACGTCACCGGCGGGCCGTACGCTTGGAATTCGTGCGGTTTGTCGTCTATGGAGCTGGCGCGGTCGGTGGGGTGCTCGGCGCGTTGCTGGCCGGCGCCGGGTACGA
>JADGHA010000159.1 GCA_019689695.1 Micromonosporaceae bacterium
TAGCGCGACCGCGAGCAGCAACTCGGCCAGGTCCCCGCCGTAGTACATGATTTGCGCGGCCTCGCGGACCTGCGCCGCCGCGGACCCGCTCTGCGGCGGCCAGTCCCCGGCGTGGGCGTAGAGGAGCTTGGCCAGCGCACCGTGCGCGCCGGCGGCCGCGACCAGGACACCGGCCCGGAGGGGGAGGCCGGGCCGGTGCGGCACCGGGTCGGTGCCGGCGATCGACCACGCGAACAGGTATCCGGCGGCGAGGAAGTGCCCGTGGACGAGGCCGTGCAGGGCCGGGCTGGCCTGTGTCGCGGCGTACAGCGGGGTCAGGTAGAGCAGGTAGAGGCCGCCGACGTCGAGCACCGCCGCGGTCACCGGGTGCCTGACCACACCCGCCGGCCGGCTGCGCATCAGCCGCGCCACCACTCGGCGCGCGCCGCCGTTGAACGCCGGCAGGACTGCGGTAACCGGACCGGACAGCGCGAAGGCCAGCGGGGCGTACATGCCGACCAGCAGGTGCTGCACCATGTGCAGCCGGATGTCGTGGTCCGGGTGGACGCCGTGACCGGCCGGGCGGATACCGGGCAGCGCGGCCGCCAGCGCGAGCAGGGCGGCTCCCGCGCCGAAGCCGGCCGCCCGCCATCCACCCGCCGCGGCGTACCGGCTCGGGCGTCCATTGTGGGCGGCCCGGCGACGGTCGCCGGTGCGCCGGCAGGGCATGCCGCCGACCTCCCGCCCGGGCGGGGCCGGCTACCCGCCCGGCCGGGCGCCGGCGAGCACGTCGTTGTACAGCTCCAGGTGCTTGGTGACCATGCATTCGGTGCTGAACCGGCGCCGGGCCTCCTCCCGGCACCGCTTGCGGTCCAGGTTGCCCACCTGCGGCAGGACGGCGGCCAGCGCGTCAATGTCCTCCCGGATGTACCCGGTGACGCCGTCGTCGACGATCTCGGGCGCGGCACCGCACGGGGTGGTCACCACCGGGGTACCGGCGGCGAGCGCCTCGAGCATCACCAGGCCGAAGGGCTCCGCCCACTGGATCGGGTTGAGCATGGCGGTGGCGCCGCAGAGCAGGTCGTACTTCTCCTCCTTGTTCAGCTCGCCGAGGTACTCCACGTCGGAGTTCAGCAGCGGAGCGACGGCGCACTCGAAGTACTCCCGCTCGCCCTTGTCCTGCAGCTTCGCCCCGATGCGCAGCGGCACGCCGGCCTTGCGGGCGACCAGCGCCGCCTCTCGCACGCCCTTGCTGGGGCTCATCCGCCCGAGGAAGCAGAAGTAGCCCCCGGAACCGTCGCCGAACGGCACGGCGTCGACGTCGATGCCGTGGTGGATCACCCGGGTGATGGGGACGCCCTGCGCGGTGGACGCCTGGTGGTGGGAGATCGCGACCAGCGCCACATCGTCCGCCATCGCCTGGTAGGCCTCCCTGAGGAACGGCCGGAACGGGCCGTGCAGGGTGCTGACGATCGGGACGTCGGGCGGTCGGCGCCGGTACAGCGGGCCGATCAGGGTGTGGTCGTGGACTATGTCCATCTCCTGCATCGCTTTGTAGGAACGCACGATATGCGCCAGCTCGACCTCGGTGAGCCCGATGCCGTCCGGGTCCGCCGGCGGCGCGCCCGGCACCAGCGGTACGGGGCAGGTGCTGTCTCCTGGAGCGGCCACCAGCACGTCGTGGCCGGCCGCCAGGTACCCGCGGGCGAGGCGGTCCACCACCCCTTCGATTCCCCCGTACGCGGGCGGCGGAAGTGCCGTCCACGGTGTGGAGACGATTCCGATTCGCACGACTGCTCCTTCCAGCCCGGTACTCCTGCCGGCTGGGGTCCTTCCAGCGCGGTAGGCCGTGACCGCCCCCTCATACCCGCACAGCGGCGAGTCAGGCGTCAGTCACGGAAAGTGGTCAGGGAAGGTGCGGCGTCCTTGACTGCCCGGCCGGCGAACGGCTGTTCTCGTCCTGGTGACCCCCGTCGTGACAGACTGGGCCCATGATCAACCAGGCAGCGCAGGATGGCGGCGTCGACAAGGTGGTCGACATCCACACCCACTACGTGCCGCGCGCCTGGCCGGACCTGAGCAGGGCGCTCGGGCCCGCCCCGGACTGGCCGTGGCTGCGTCCGGAGAGCGAACGCGCGGCCATGCTGATGCTGGGCTCGCGGGAGTTCCGGGCGATCACCGACACGGCGTGGAACGCGCAGGTCCGCCTCGCGGACATGGACGCCGACGGGGTGGACGTGCAGCTGCTCTCGCCGACCCCGGTGTTCTTCGGCTACCACCGGCCCGTCGACCACGCCATCGGCGTCGCCCGCATCTTCAACGACCTGGCCCGGGAGATCTGCGCCGAGGCGCCCGACCGCCTGGTGTCGCTGTGCCAGGTCCCGCTCCAGGATCCCGACGCCGCCTGCGCAGAGCTGGACCGGTGCCTGGCCGCCGGGCACCTCGGCGTGGAGATCGGCAACCACGTCGGCGACGCCGACCTCGACGACGAGGGCGTGGTCACCTTCCTGCAGCACTGCGCCCACACCGGCGCCGCGGTCTTCGTGCACCCGTGGGACATGCCGGGCGGGCCGCGGCTGGAGCGGTGGATGGCGCAGTGGCTCGCCGGGATGCCGGCCGAGACGCACCTGTCCATCCTCGCGATGGTGCTCGGCGGCGTGTTCGACCGGGTCCCGCGCGATCTGCGGATCTGCTTCGCACACGGCGGCGGGTCGTTCGCCTTCTGGCTCGGCCGGATGGACAACGCGTGGCACCGCCGGCACGACATCGTCGGTGCCTCCGAGCAGCCACCCTCGGCGTACGTCGACCGGTTCTATGTGGACAGCGTGGTGTTCGCCCCGGCCGCGCTGCGGCTACTGGTGGAGACGCTCGGCGCGGACCGGGTCCTGCTCGGCAGCGACTACCCGTACCCGTTGGGGGAGCGGCCCGTGGGCGCGGTGGTCCGCGACAGCGAATGGCTGACCGACCAGCAGCGGGCGTTGATCCTCGGCGGCAACGCCCGAAGGTTCCTCGGCGAACGCTGGTCCTGACCGCGCGACCGGCTCAGGACGCGGTTCGGGCGATCGACCAGCCGGAGACGTCCGACAAGCGACCCCGCCAGTATCCGGCCTGGCGCGGACCGGAGGAGAGCGACTCGACGGTGGCGTTCCTCAGGTGGATGTACGCGGTCCGGGTGCGTAGGGCGCCCTGCTGCTCGTCGGTCAGCTCGTCACCCGCCGACCGGGCCGCCACCGCCTCGCTGGTCACCCGGGCGTGTTCCTTCAGCGCGCTCGCCAGCTCAAAGTAGGTGGAGTCCTGCCCGCCGGAGATGTGGGCCACCTCGTCGAACCACTGCCAGTTCGGGATCAGCTCGCCGGTGATGACCAGGCCGCGCACGGTGAGTGTGATGGCCGGGCCACCGGACAGAGCTTCCTGGGACTGGTTGACCGTCTCGACATACGTCGCCAGGACGTCATCGGGCTCGTCCCAGTCCAATTCGGGTTCACACGCGACAGTCCACTCTGACATTTCCGCTCCAGACGGCGAGCCGGCACCTCACGGTAACCCGGCACGGGGCGGGATCCGCGCAGCGACACGGCGGCAGGGGAGCGGCCTTGAGCCGTGCCCGACAGGGGGCGCCGCGCCGAGCGGGCCACAGGCCGGCGAGCCCGAGCGAGCCACAGGCCGGCAAGCGCGAGTGGGAAAGGGGCCGGCGAGCCCGAGCGGGCAAGGGGCCAGACCCCGAGCCGGTGGCGCCCGGGCCCCATGAGCCAGGCGGTTGTCGGGGCACCGGCTGCCCGGCCGGGGCGTCGGGCATCATGGGCCTCATGGTTCAGCGCTCCACCCTGCCCGGGCAGCCGCTGGTCCGCGGCGCCCAGCTCCGCCTGGGCGACCGGGTCCTTCCGCTGCTCAGCCCCGCCCGGGTGTACGTCTGCGGCATCACCCCGTACGACGTGACCCACCTCGGCCACGCCGCGACCTTCGTCTGGGCGGACGTCGCCGCGTCGGTGCTGCGTGCGGCCGGCGTGGACGTGGTGACCTGCCGCAACGTCACCGACGTGGACGACGTGCTGACCCGGGCCGCGGACGCGCGCGGCCGGGCGTACGACGAGTTCGCGCTCTACCAGGAGTACCTGTTCGACAAGGACATGGCCGCACTGGGGGTGCACCGGCCCAGCCACGCGCCACGGGCACGGCACTTCATCGGGCAGGTCCAGCGGCTGGCCGCCGCGCTGCTCGCCAGCGGCCACGCCTACCAGCGGGAGGGGCACGTCTACTTCCGGGGCCGGCAGGTCGTGGCGCGCAGCGGCCTGACCGCCGAGCAGGCGCGGGCGCTCGCCCAGGAGTACGGCGACGACCCCGACGATCCGCTCCGTGACGACCCGTTCGACGTGCCGGTATGGCGGCCGTCGGACGAGCGGCAGCCGGCCTGGCCCAGCCCGTGGGGGCCGGGGCGGCCCGGCTGGCACGCCGAGTGCGCGGCGATGGCGGTGGCGGTGCTCGGCACCAGCGTCGACATCGTGGCCGGCGGCGACGACCTGCGCTTCCCGCACCACGCCTACCAGGCCGCGATGGTGGAGGCGGCCACCTCGGTCACCCCGTTCGCCCGGGCCCACCTGCACGTGGGCACGGTGCACCAGGGCGGCGCCAAGATGGCCAAATCCACCGGCAACCTGAGCCTGGTCAGCGACCTGCTGCGGGAGCATCCGGCGGGAGCGGTCCGGCTGCTCATCCTCGACCAGCCCTGGCACGAGCCGTGGGACTACGAGCCGGCCCGGCTGGCCGCCGCGGCGGCCACGCTGGAGGACCTGTACGCGGCGGCGGGACGCCCGGACACCAGCCCCGGCGCCACCGACGCGGTGATCGAGGCGCTGCTGGACAACCTGGACGTGCCCCGGGCGATTGCGGTCGCCCGGACCAGTGGGGGGGAAGCGGCCCGCCTGCTGCTGCGCGTACTGTCTTTGGTCTGATGTCCTTTCCGACCCGCAAGGTGGTCACGGCTCTCGCCGCCGTGATAGTCCTGCTCGCCCTGATCGGCCCGGACCGGGTGACCCGGCTGACCCCTGCGGCGTTCGTGCGCATCCCGGTCGAGGCCCTGCTGGCCGTGGCCCTGCTGCTCATCCTGCCGGCCCGGCCGCGGCGCTGGGTGGCCGGGGTGCTCGGCGGCCTGCTGGGCCTGCTCACCGTGATGACCATTGTGGACGCCGGCTTCTACGCCGTGCTCGACCGGCCGTTCGACCCGGTGCTGGACTGGCCGCTGTTCGGCAACGGCATGGACTACCTGACGATGTCCAGCGGCCGGGCCGCCGCGGTCGGCGCGGCGGTCGGCGCGGTCGGGCTCGCCGTCGCGATCCTGGTGCTGATGACGCTGTCGGTGATGCGGCTGGCCGAGCCGCTGGTCCGGCACCGCAGCGCGGCGGCGCGTACCGTCGGGGTGCTCGGCGTCGCCTGGGTGGTCTGCGCGGTGCTGGGCGCCCAGATCGTGCCGGGCCTGCCGGTGGCGAGCCGCAGCGAGGCGGCGCTGGTGTACGACCACGCCCGGCAGGTGCACGCGAGCCTCGGCGACCAGGGTAAGTTCGCCAAGGCGCTTGCCGTCGACGCGTTCCGCGACACCCCGGGTGACCAGCTGCTCACCGCCCTGCGCGGCAAGGACGTCGTCCTCGCCTTCGTGGAAAGCTACGGACGCTCCGCGGTCGAGGACCCGGAGCTCGCCGAACCGGTCGACGCGGTGCTGGACGCCGGCACCCGCCAGCTGCGCGCGGCCGGGTTCACCGCCCGCAGCGCCTTCCTCACCTCGCCGACGGCCGGCGGCGGCAGCTGGCTGGCCCACTCCACGCTGCTGTCCGGCCTGTGGATCAACAACCAGCAGCGCTACCAGAGCTTTGTCCACAGTGATCGGTTCACGCTCACCCGGGCCTTCAAGCGGGCCGGGTGGCGGACCGTCGCGGTCATGCCGGCCACCGGCAGGGACTGGCCGGAGGGCAAGGTCTACGGCCACGACAAGATCTACGACGCGCGCAACCTCGGCTACCAGGGGCCGCCGTTCAGCCTCGGCGCCGAGCCCGACCAGTACACGCTGTCGGTCTTCCAGCGCCGGGAGATGGCGGCGGCGGGCCGCGGCCCGCTGATGGCGGAGATCCCGCTGATCTCCAGCCACTCGCCCTGGACGCCGGTGCCCCGCATGCTGGACTGGGACGACATCGGTGACGGCTCGGTCTACGCCGGGATGGGCGCGGAGGGCGACCCGCCGGCCGTCGAGTGGCGCAGCCCCGGCCGCATCCGCGCCGACTACCGCGGCACCATCGCGTACACGCTCGAGGCGCTGATCTCGTACGTGGAGACCTACGGAAACGACAACCTGGTCCTGATCTTCCTCGGCGACCACCAACCGGCCCCGGTGGTCACCGGCGAGGGCGCCAGCCGGGACGTGCCCATCACGATCATCGCGCACGACCCCACAGTGCTGGACCGCATCTCGGCGTGGGGCTGGCAGGACGGCCTACGGCCGCACCCGGACGCGCCGGTCTGGCGGATGGACACCTTCCGCGACCGGTTCCTGACCGCCTTCGGACCGGGAGGTCACGCCGGTGGCTGACCGACCGTACGTGTTGGTGAGCTGCGCGATGTCGATCGACGGCTACATCGACGACGCCACCGAGGAGCGGCTGCTGCTGTCCAACGACGCCGACTTCGACCGGGTCGACCAGGTGCGGGCCGGCTGCGACGCGATCCTGGTCGGCGCCAACACCATCCGCCGGGACAACCCGCGGCTGCTGGTCCGCTCGCCGGCCCGCCGACGGTCGGAGGCGCTGCCGGTGAAGGTGACCCTCACCACGCAGGGCGACCTGGATCCGGCCGCTGCCTTCTTCGCCACCGGCGCCGTCCCCAAGTTCGTCTACTGTGCCTCGCCGGCGGTGCAGAAGGCCCGGGAACGGCTGGCCGGCGTGGCCACCGTGCTGGACGGCGGCGACCCGGTCGACCTGTCCGGCGTGCTGGCCGACCTCGCCGCCCGGGGCGTGCGCCGGCTGCTGGTCGAGGGTGGCAGCGGGGTGCACACCGGGTTCCTCACCGCCGGGCTCGCCGACGAGTTGCACCTGGTGGTGGCGCCGTTCTTCGTCGGCGATCGCCGGGCGCCGCGGTTCGTCGGTGACGGGAAGTTCCCCTGGCACGCCGGCCGCCGGGCCACGCTGCTGCAGGCCGAGCAGATCGACGACGTAGTGCTGCTGCGCTACGCCCTCAGCGACCGGTGCCCGGGGTGAGCCAACGGTGAACGATCGGCAGTGGCTGCTGGAGGCGATCGAGCTGTCCAGGTCCTGTCCACCGGTCGCCACGGCGTACGCGGTCGGCGCGATCGTCGTCGACGAGACCGGGCGGGAGCTGGCGCGGGCGTACTCCCGGCAGACCCACCCGGCCGGCCACGCGGAGGAGGCGGCCCTGGACAAGCTGGCCGGTGTCCACCTGGGCCGGGCCACCATCTACACGTCGCTGGAGCCGTGCGGCGCCCGCCGCTCCCGGCCCCGCACCTGCGCGGAGCTGATCGTCGCCGCGGGCCTGCGCCGGGTCGTGTTCGCGCTGCGCGAGCCGCCGGTGCTGGCCGACGGCAACGGCGCGCAGCTGCTGCGGGCGGCCGGGGTCGAGGTGGTCGAGATGAGCGAGCTGGCCGACCTGGTCCGCGAGGTCAACGCCCATCTGCTGGGGCAACCGTCGCGCACTTTCCGGGAGAACGCGCGATAGCGGTCGTTCGACGCAGCATTTCCCTGGGAATGCCAGGGCTCAGCCGGCGAGCGGGATGCCGGAGGCGCGGGCGGCACGGGCGGCGCGGCTGGCCTTGGCGGCCAGGTAGCCGGCGTTGGTGGGGGAGAGGTACACGCCGGTGGGCACCCGCCCGGTCACCCTCGCGCCCAGCCGGCTGAGCTGCTCGGCCTTGTCCGGGTTGTTGCTGAGCAGGGTGAACCGCTCCACGCCGAGCGCGCGCAGCATCTGGGCGGCGGCGGTGTAGTCCCGCTCGTCCTCCCGGTGGCCGAGAGCCAGGTTCGCCTCGTAGGTGTCCAGGCCGGCGTCCTGCAGCGCGTACGCGTCGAGCTTCATGTACAGGCCGATGCCGCGGCCCTCCTGGCGCAGGTAGAGCACGAAGCCGCCGACGCACGAGATGCGCTCGACCGCCTCCCGCAGCTGCGGCCCGCAGTCGCAGCGCTGGCTGCCGAACACGTCCCCGGTCAGGCACTCGCTGTGCGGGCGGACCAGCGGGGTGTGGCCGCCAACCGGGCGCCGCTCGCGCGCCCAGTCGCCCAGGCCGAGGGCGACGTGCTCCCGGCCGTCCACCAGGCCGTTGAAGGAGATCACCCGGGCCGTGGTGGTGTACCCGTCGGGAAACCTCAGCGGCACCGTCACCTCCGTCCTGATGGTCGCCACGGGCAGTGCGTCAGACATTCCAATCCCCTTTCTCCACCTGCAGGGCCGCGCTGTGTGGGGGTCGGGTCAACCGCCGACGCCGCTGTCCTGCGGGACAGGCACGGGCGCGGGCGCGGGCATGCGGGCCGTGCGGCTGAGCCACGCCAGAAGCAGGACGCCGGCGCCGGGCAGGCTCGAGACGAACACCAGCGCGCCGTACACGACCGCGGTCGCGACGCCCTGCGTGACGGTCAGGCCGGCCGCACCGAACGCCCACGCGGCCACCCCCTCGCGCGCTCCCCAGC
>JADGHA010000160.1 GCA_019689695.1 Micromonosporaceae bacterium
CGCCGGGGCGGCCGGCCGGAGCGGCCGGGCGGGCCGCCGGCGGCGTGGGCCGGGCGGCGGTGCCGGGACCCGGCTTGGGCGTGGCGCCCTCGCCACCCTCGGCGGGCGGCTGGAGGCGTGCCGTATCCCGCTGCCGTGCCGCCTGCTCGGCGGCCTTGACCGCCGCCTCCTGCTCCTTCTTGAGCGCCGCGGCGCGCGCCTCCGCCGCCGCGACCTCGATGTCGTGTGCGCTCGCCGGTTTCGCCACCGGACTCGCCGGCGGCGCGGGCACCGGCGCCTGCGGGCGGGCCGAGGTGCCCTTGCCCCCCGCCGCCTTGGCCGCCGCCTTCTTGGGCGGAGCCGGCTTCGCCGGCGCCCGTTCCGCGCCTGCGGTCTGACCCGTCGGGGCCGCCGGGGGTGCGCTCGGCGCCGCCGCTGCGGCTTCCATGAACGTCTGCCGGAGCCTGCGGGCGACGGGAGCTTCCACGGTACTCGACGCAGACTTGACGAACTCGCCCATTTCCTTCAGCTTGGCGAGAACGGTCTTGCTTTCGACGCCGAGCTCCTTCGCAAGCTCGTGTACGCGGGCCTTGCCTGCCACTGCACTCCTCTACTCCGAGGCCGCGCGGGCAGGTACCCGCGGCGACCTCACTCGTGCACTTGAAGCCTGATCATTTCAGCGACTTCATCGTGTGCTCATGTCGGTCGTCCTACCTTGCGGTCCGGGTGGGGGCTGGTTGCCCGCCACCATCGGCGGTCCCGCCAGTCGGCGGTCCCTGTCAGCAATGCTGGCTGTGCTGGACCCGCACCCGAGGGTGCCGTCCAGTCAGTCAGACACTACCCGCGGGCTCTCCGGAGGAGACCCCGTCAAGTACACGGCCAGCGGACCGGTGTCAAGGACACCGGTGACGCGCAGCGCCCGCCCGAAGGCCCGGCGCCGCTCCGCCAGCCCGAAACAGCCCGGATCGGGGTGCACGTGCGCCCCCCTGCCCGGCAGCCTGCGGGCGGGGTCGGGAACCACCCTGGCCCTGGCCTCGCCGGCCGGACCAGCGCCGTCCCCCACCGCGACGACCCGCAGCAGCTCGGTGGCTGGCGCGCGCTTCCGGCATCCCACGCAGGTGCGCACTGGCTGGCCAGGGGGCACCGGCGCAGTCGCCGGCCGTGCGCGACTCACCACAGAGAAGTCTACCTCTCAACCGGCGCCGCGTCGCCGGTGGCCTCCGCGTCGGTGATCACAGAACGGTCGCGGAAAACCACGGGTGCTCATGGGACGAGTGGCAGCAAATCCGGCGTTTCGCACCGCCAGTCTCATCGACATGTGGCCGGGCTCATGCCGACTCCGCCGCGGTGGTCGGGGCCGCCGAGGCGCTGGAGCTGATCTCCGGTGCTGCCGGCCCCGCCGTCTCGGTGTCCGGGCGGATGTCGATCCGCCAGCCGGTCAACCGGGCGGCCAGCCGGGCGTTCTGCCCCTCCCGGCCGATCGCCAGCGACAGCTGGTAGTCGGGGACGACCACCCGGGCGGTCCGGCTGGTCGCGTCCACCACGTCCACCCGCAGCGCCTTGGCCGGGGACAGCGCGTTGCCGACGAACGTGGCCGGGTCGTCCGACCAGTCGATGATGTCGATCTTCTCGCCGTGCAGCTCGCTCATCACCGCCCGCACCCGCTGGCCCATCGGGCCGATGCAGGCACCCTTGGCGTTGACCCCCGGCGTCGTCGACCGTACCGCGATCTTGGTGCGGTGGCCGGCCTCCCGGGCGATCGCGGCAATCTCCACAGTGCCGTCCGCGATCTCCGGAACCTCCAGCGCGAACAGCCGCTTGACCAGGTTCGGGTGGGAGCGGGACAGGGTGATCTGCGGACCCCGGAAGCCCTTGGCCACGTGCACCACGACGCACTTGATCCGCTGGCCGTGCTCGTACAGCTCGCCGGGGACCTGCTCGGCGGCCGGCAGCACCCCCTCCAGCTTGCCCAGGTCGACGGTGACGATGCCCTTCTCCGCACGCGCCTCGTGCGCCTGGACCACGCCGGTGACCAGGTCGCCGTCGCGGCCGACGTACTCGCCGAAGTGCACCTCGTCGGTCGCCTCCCGCAACCGCTGGAGGATGACCTGCTTGGCGGTCATGGCCGCGATCCGGCCGAAGTCGTGCGGCGTGTCGTCCCACTCGCGCACCACCGCACCCTCGGCGTCCAGCTCCTGGGCGTACACCGTGGCGGCGCCGGTCTTGCGGTCGATCTCCACCCGGGCGTGCGGCTGCGCGCCCTCGGTGTGCCGGTACGCGGTGAGCAGCGCCGTCTCGATCGCGGCGAGGATCGTTTCGAACGGGATCTCCCGCTCGCGCTCGAGTGCGCGCAGCGCCGCGAGGTCTATGTTCACCTCTCCTCCTCCCGTCCCTCGTCCCCGATCCGTTCCTCGTCCCCGGTCGAGCCCGGCTCGAGCCGGGCGACACCGGGCGGCCGGCCCGGCTTCCCGCGCCGCTCTCTGACGCCATCGTTCCTGGTAAACGCCGCCGCGTCGAACACGTTGCGGAAATCGCCGTCATGGTCATCGTCGTCCACGCCGTCGATCCCGTCGAGATCCCCAGCCGGACTCTCCCCCTCGGCTGCCTGGTCGACGCGGTGGAACTCGACCTGGACCCGGCCCGGCCCCAGCTCGCTGTACGGCACGCGCATGCTCGGGTCGGAGTCGAAGACGACGCCCGTGTCGTCGGCGTCGGTGATCCGGGCGGTGATCTGGCGGCCCGCCGCCGCCACCTTGACCAGCCGGCCACGGTTGCGGCGCCAGTGCCTCGGCTGCGTCAGCGGCCGGTCCACCCCCGGCGAGCTGACCTCCAGTTGGTACTCCCCGGCCAGCAGCTCGCCGCCGGTCCGCTCCGCCTCGTCCAGCGCCGCGGAGATGGCCCGGGAGAGCTCGGCGATGGCGTCCAGGCCCACCCCGGCGTCGCGGTCCACGATCACCCGGACCAGGAAGCGACGGCCGACGCGGGAGACGGTGAGCGCCTCGAGGTCGTACCCGGCGGCGACGGCAACCGGCTCGACGGCGGCCCGGATCCCCTCGCGCTGCTGTGGCGTCGGGCCGGCCGGCCTGGGTGGCGCGCCGGGCGCAGAACGCCGGGTGGCCGGCGTCCGGCCGGTGGCGCGGCTGCGCGGCGCCATCTCCCGCACCCCCTTCGCTGCGGCACCGTTCATGCTCGGCCTCATTTTCCGCGCCTCGATTGTGGTCTCGCGCCCCGACGGGTCGTGGTACCCCGACAGTCGTCGCGGTCCTCGCCCGGCACGGCTGCCCGGACGCGTATTGGCTGCGCAGAGCGTAACGCGCTGTGACCCCGCCGGCCCGGTCGGCGCTCCGGCTGGTCTTTCATTCCGCGAACGGCCCGGGCGGTGGCCCGGGCGGCGCGCGAATGGTGTTCACTGGTCCCGGTGCGGATTGCGGTGAACGACTTAAGGTACTCGAGGCGGGCAATGCTGCGTGCGACCGCCGCGCTGGCCGCCGCCCCGCTCGCCGGCTGCGGGCTGTTCGACCGGGAGGACCCGGAGCGGGACGACCCGCTGGACCCGCTGCTGGCCGCGACGGTCCGCCTCGCGGCGGAGTACGACGCGGTGATCGCCGCCCAACCCGCACTCGCCGAGCGGCTGACCCCGCTGCGTGACGCCCACCGGGCGCATGCCAAGGCGCTCGCCCAGCTGATCGGCCGGCCGGCGTCGAGCCTGTCCGCGAGCCCGGTCCCGAGCTCGCCGCCCGGGGACCCCAGCGCGGCGCTGGCACACCTGCAAGCCGCCGAGAAGGCCGGCCAGGATCAGGCGGCCGCCGCCTGCCTCGCCGCCCCGGCGGACCGCACCGCCCTGCTCGGCTCGATCACCGCGGCCCGCGCCACCCACCAGGAGGTGCTGCGATGACCACCGCGGCGGAGGTGCTCGCCGCCGAGCATGCGGCGATCTACGCGTACGGCGTGATCGGGGCTCACCTGACCGGCGCCGCGGCCACCGCCGCCCGGGACGCCGAGGCCGCACACCGCGCCCGCCGGGACGCCCTCGGGCGGCAGGTCATCGCCGCCGGCGCCACCCCCACGCCCGCCGATCCCGCCTACGCGCTGCCGTTCCCGGTGACCGACCAGGCCAGCGCCCTGCGGCTGGCCGTTCAGACCGAGGAGCGGACCGGCGCGGTCTGGCGATCCGCCCTCGCCACCACCAGCGGTGACGAGCGCCAGGCGGCACTGGACGCGCTGGTGGACTGCGCGATACGCGCCACCCGCTTCCGGCGCGCCGCCGGCGTCACCCCGGCCACCGTCACCTTCCCCGGGCGGCCCGGGTAGCCGCGCCGGCCGTCGCGAGCCGGGTCTGGGCTGGAACGCACCACAGAACGCGGTGATGCCCGACAATAAGCGCCGTGGCCGAGGAGAACGCGCACCTGTCCAACCCCCGGTGGGTGGTGGCGGAACAGGTCGCGGACGCGGCCCGGCGCCGGTACTCGGCGGAGATCCTCGCCATCGGCGTGCACGGGTCGCTGGCACACGGCGACGACAACGAGGCCAGTGACGTCGACCTGGTCGTGGTCACCTACCAGGCGGGAGCCGGACCCGCGCCGGGCACCCGGCGGGTGGACGGCGTCATCGTCGACCTCAGCGTGGTCGGCGCCGACGAGTACCTCCAGCACGCCCGTACGCTGTCCACCTCCTGGCCGCTCGCCGCCGACCAGTACGTGACCAACAAGCCGATCTACGATCCGCACGCCTGGCTGGCCAAGCTGCGCGACACCCACCTGGCCCGGCTCGCGGAGGCCCGGCCACGGGAGTTCACCGCCCTCGCCCGGCAGGCGTGGTGCCGGGCCGCGTCGGCGCATGCCAAGGCGACCCGGCTGGCGGAGTGGCACGAGATGGACGCGGCCCTGCTCGTGCTCGGCGAGGCGCGGCTCTCCGCCGCGATGGCCGCCGGCCTGCTCACCCGTACCTACTTCCGCAACAGCGCGGACGCGGTGACCCGCACCGGCGTGGCCGGTGCCGACATCCTGGCCCTCGGCGACATCCTGGCCGGTCAGGCCGACGAGCTGGCCGGCCGCGGCCGCCCGGTCGACGGCAGCGTCGGCGAGCTGTTCCGGTAAGGCCAAGGGAAGTCATCAATACGACAGGCTGCAATAAAAGCGTTCCTGTGTGTAGCCACACCACTTTCGGCCTGATAGCATCCGGCCACCAGTAGAGACGACCCACGGGTATCGGCTGGTGAACCTCCCGTGGGTCGTCGTGTCCTCTCATAAGGAGAGACCGAATGATCGTAACCCACCGCACTAAACGCACCGTGGCCGCGGCTGGTTTCGCCGCCGCCGTCCTCGCCCAGTTGGTGGTCGCGGAACCAGCACGGGCAGACGGCGTCACTCCATTCGCGTGCGCCGAGGCCGGCACACACTACCGGACATTCTCGAAGCAGGACCTGCACATTCCGCTAGGCATCGACTTCAAGTCGGGCCCGGGCGGCACGGTCACAGCGTCTATTCAGTACAACTTCTCCACGACGATCTCCGTCTCGATCAGCGCGACCGTCAGTACTAGTGCCATCGTCGCATCAGCCGAGACGACATTCGGGATCAACGCCTCGGTGACCGCCAGCATCGGCAGCAGCTATGGGTACTCCCACAACATCACGGCGGGGAAGTACGGCCACCTGCAGTTCGGCAACTGGGGCTGGCGTATGGGCGTGGAGAAGTACGTCTACGACAGAAACTGTCGCCTTACCTCGGACGTCACCGGCACCGTCACCCGGATGCCCAGCGCGGCGAGTTGGGGCTACCGCTACTGGGAGACATCGTCCTGACAACCCTCGTCCGTGCGGAGCTCTGCCCTCAGGGCTCCGCGCGGGCACAACCGATCTTCGGAGTAGGTATGAGGAAGCCGAAAGGCGCCTGGGCTCTGGTCGCGGTAGCAGTCTGCTGCGCGGTCGGCCTGACTGCCTGTGATGTCAGGCGTTCCCCCGCACGGGCCACGTCCTCGACGCTGCCGCCGTCCCCGACCCAGTCGCCCAACGACGCCCTGCCGCCACAGCTGAGTGAGTATGTAGCCGCGGCCGAGCGGGCCAACACCCAGCAGCCTGAGACAGTCATCAGGGCCGGCGCCCGCCCGTCCCTGGTACAGGCCGACGGCCGGCGCCAGGCCATGGTCGTGCGGGACGAAGGCGACATCGACCTGAGCCCGGGGAACTATCAGCTGGTCGTCTACTGCGTCGGCGCGGGAACGCTCTACGCACACCTCGCAATTGGCGACGAGTCGACGATCAAGGAGCTGCCGCCGTGCGCTGTTGACACCGTCGTCCCCGCGACGGTGAACGTCTCAACCACTCGGCGAGCGCAACGGGTCTCTGTCATCTTGATTCCGGTCGGCGAGGTGACGGCGGGCGTGTCGTACCAAGTCCGTCGCCAGTAGCCGAGGGAGAAACCACGCGGAGCCGGCGCCGACGAGCTGCCCCGCGGTCGTCGGTACGGGCAACGGGAGGAGACTGGCCAATCCGGTCAGCCAACGCCGTCGACGCCGATCAGGGCGCCTATCCCGTAGGTGGCGGCGGCCGCCGCGGCACCCAGCAGGAGCTGGCGGATGCCGCTGCCCCACCAGGTGCGGTTGGTGAACCGGGAGACCAGCGCGCCGGCGACGAACAGCCCCAGACCACCGGCCCCGAGCGAGATCCACAGCTCGGTCGCGCCGACCAGGTAGGGCAGCAGCGGCACCAGAGCGCCGATCGAGAAGCAGATGAACGAGGACATCGCCGCGATCCACGGGCTGGGCTGCTCGTCCGGGACCACGCCCAGCTCCTCCTGCACGTGTACCCGCAGCGCCTCCTCCGGGTTGCGCTTGAGCACATCGGCCACCTGTCGGGCGAGGTCCTCCGGGAGGCCGCGCTCGGTCCACATGTGAACCAGCTCGTCCGCCTCGGCATCCGGGAACCGCTCCAGTTCCCGGCGTTCCTTCGCCACCTCCGCCGCGATCTGCTCGTTCTGCGACCGCACGCTGGTGTACTCGCCCAGGCCCATCGAGATCGCGCCGGCTACCAGGCCGGCCGTGCCGGTCAGCACGATGTTGCGCGGCGACACCCCGCCGCCGCCCACGCCGGCGATCAGCGAGATGTTGGTGACCAGGCCGTCCATCGCGCCGAACACCGCCGCGCGCAGCCAACCGCCGGAGACGTCGGCGTGGTGGTCAGGGCGTAGCGCCGCCGGGGTGCCCACCGGCAGGTCGGGCACGCTCATGGAAGAGTGAGGATCTCATGACCGTCCTCGGTGACCACGATCGTGTGCTCGAACTGCGCGGTCCATCGCCGGTCCTTGGTCACCACCGTCCAGCCGTCCGGCCAGATGTCGTACTGGTACGTGCCCAGCGTGATCATCGGCTCGATGGTGAACGTCATACCCGGCTCCATGATGGTGGTGAGCTGCGGGTTGTCGTAGTGCGGGATGTAGAGCCCGCTGTGGAACGCCTCGCCGATGCCGTGGCCGGTGAAGTCGCGGACCACCCCGTAGCCGAAGCGCTTGGCGTACGACTCGATGACCCGCCCGATCACGTTGAGCGGGCGGCCCGGGGCGACCGCCCGGATGCCGCGCATCATCGCCTCGTTGGTGCGCTCCACGAGCAGGCGCGCCTCCTCGGAGACCTCGCCCACGCAGAACGTCGCGTCGGTGTCGCCGTGCACCCCGTGGATGTACGCGGTCACGTCGACATTGATGATGTCCCCGTCCTCGAGCACGGTGGAGTCCGGGATGCCGTGGCAGATCACCTCGTTCAGCGAGGTGCAGCAGGACTTGGGGAACCCCTTGTAGCCCAGCGTGGACGGGTAGGCGCCATGGTCGCAGAGAAACTCGTGCACCACCCGGTCGATCTCGTCTGTGGTGACGCCCGGCTTGCAGTGCTCACCGGCAAGCTGGGTGGCCTGCGCCGCCAGCCGGCCGGCGATGCGCATCTTCTCGATCGTCTCCGGCGTCTGCACGTGCGAGCCGCGCCACTCCCGGGGCCGCTTCTTCCCCACGTACTCCGGGCGCGGGATGTGCGCCGGGACCTGACGCCGCGGGGAGAGCTTGCCGGGTTTCAGAGGTGCGCGGACGGTCATGGTGCCGAGCCTAACGCCGCCATCCGGGAGATGACCGCCTGCCCGTCGATGTTCGTCGCGTCGCCCGTGGCCCGCCGCGGCACCGTTCCCGGCCGGTTGGGTGTCATACCGGGGCGACGGGCTCGGTCGCGGGCACCGCCCGGTTGGCCGTGCGCAGCGGCGACAGCCAGGCCACCGCGGCGGCCGCCAAGACCAGCAGCGCTCCGGTGGCGAGGCCGGCCGCGGGGCCCCAGGCCGCGCCGACCAGGCCACCCGCGAGCGCCCCAGCCGGCCAGCCAAGGCCGTAGGCGAGCATCCGCGAGCCGGCGGCGGCCACCCGGGCGTCCAGAACCACCACCACGTAGGCGGTGCCCCACGCCGCCACCGTGACGGCGGCGACGGTCCAGTGCGGGGCCACCGCGGACAGCAGCAGGCACACCGCGGCAGCAGGCAGGAAGACCAGCGTGACCCGGTAGCCGCCCAGGTGGTCGGTCACCCGGCGGACGGCGCGCGCGACGGCCGCCCCGGCCGCCCCCGCCC
>JADGHA010000161.1 GCA_019689695.1 Micromonosporaceae bacterium
GCCGGCCGGGGAGCCGGAGCCGGCCGTTGGTCCCGGTCAGGCGAGCCGAGCGGCCCTGTCCGCGCGGTGCTGCCCGGCGGAGACTGAAGCCGCAGGAATGTGCCTGCGCCGATGAACCATCGCCGGTTGGAGGCGGGTGACATGAGGCGCTTGGGGGTTGCCACCATCACACTGGCCGGAGCGTTGGCGCTCGTGGGGTGCGGCGGTAGTGGCGGCGGTGGCGATCCGCCGAGCCCGACGCCGGCCGCCCCGGCAGCCACGCCGTCGCAGAGCGGCGGCGGCGCCGCTGGCGCCGCGACCCCGGCGCCGACCACCGGCACGGTGGTGCCGGGGCCGACCGCGGGCTCCGGCACCTGGACCTCTGGGCCGTTGACGGTGACTCACAACCCGGCGGTGCCGCCGGTGCCTGTACTGCTGCGCATCCGGTCTGCCGTGCACAGCGCCGAGGGGTACGACCGGATCGTCTTCGACTTCACGGGCCCGCTGCCCGGCTACACAGTGCGCTACGTGGACCAGGTACGGGCGGACCCGTCCGACCGGCCCGTCGCCGTGCCCGGACGCCGGTTCCTGCTGGTCGTGTTCACCCCGGCGCAGGCCCACACCGAAGCGGGCGTCGCGACGGTCAAATCGGCTCCGGTGCGTACGGACTACCCGATGCTGCGCGGGTACGCCCTCGCCGGCGACTTCGAGGGGCACGTCTCTGTCGCCCTCGGCCTTGACGACGTGGTCGGCTTCCGTGTCGGCGAGCTGCCCGGCACGCCGGGGCGGATCTACCTGGACGTGGCGGCTTGACGGCAACCGGCTCACCATCCGGCCGGCACCGTACATCCAGCTTGGTCCGCTCCTCAGTGGAAGGTGACGTGGTCGATGGTCTGCCGGATGAAGGCGCCTTCGGCCCACTGCCCGGTGCGGTAGCCCCAGCCGGCGGTGATCCTCGACGGGATGGTGTACCCGCCGAAGGTCGCTTCGTCGTCGACGACCGCGGCGAACAGATGCTCCCGGTACGGGCCGCGGCCAACCCGGGCCCACCTCGGGACGGTCACCTTCTCCAAGGCTCCGGACGGACCGACGGTCAACGTCACCTCGTGCGTCCAGCCGCCGCAGGACAGCAGCGCCACGACGTCCCGCTCGTCGACGCTGCGCCACGCCACATCGGCAGCGGCGGCCGCCGCGGGCACGAAAACGATCTCGCTGGCCAGCCGGCCCGCCGCGCTCCGGGTGAGGTCCGGCCCGGTCGCGGAGACGACGGGAACTACGCCGAACAGCTTGTGGCACATCTGCCCTGTGCCGCGCGTGTACCGGTCGTAGCCGTGCATCGGCAGGCCGGCGAGGTGTGTGGTCACGGCCCACACAAAGCCCTCGGGCGGCGCCAGCACCTGCCGCGCCTCGAACCGCCGCCACGATCCCAACCGGACCTCGCCGTGCATCTCGAGTTCGGCCGAGCGCCGCAGCGGGGTCCCCGGCGCGATCGCGTGATTCAGCCAGCGACGAGCTGGCTCGGGCAGATGCGCGACCATGGCCGGATCGAACGGAGTCACCATCGGGGAGGGGGCGGCCAGCAACGCCCAGTCCCGGGCTACCGCCCGGGGTAGGCGTACCCTCGTCCGAGGCGTCGCCGCCGTCTCGGGCTGGGCCGGCACGCCTTCCCGCCGCTGCCGGCCGATCTCGTCGCGGCCCGTGCTTCTGTCCCGCGAAGTCTGGTACGCAACGCCGGCAAGGTACCGGCGGACCGCGTCCACATGCGTCGGCGTCGCCTGCCTTCGCGGGGAGCTGTGACGCCGGGCTTGAACCTCGGCGTTGCGGAACTCACGCATGGCACACCTCCGGCTAGGTCTTCAGGGTGTCGCCGCTGGCCGGCCCGTGGCAGAGGCCAACGGCCCGCGTCAACGCGTCGTTCGGCCCTGGCCAGCGGCGGGATGCGCCGGCGCAAAGCCGCCGTCGCGGCAGGAGCCCTCGCTGGTGTCCACATTCCGCGCGATGCCTGGCGCCCGAAGTAGATACTGTCCGCCCAGGCTGCTTCCGGTCAGGCGTCGAGGAGGACGGAGGCGACCGTACGGCGTGGTGTGGCGGGCACCGGACGGGCGTAACCCAGGCGGAGCACGGCCTGCGCTATCCGGGGCTCGTGCGGTGCGACAAGGTGCGCACGCAGTGACGGGATCTCGACCGGTTGGGTCATCAGGGTGGTCGCCAGCCCCCGAGCGGTAGCGGTCAACAGGACGCGCTGCAGGGCCATGCCGGCGCGCAGCCAATCGGCGGGCTCGTCGCCGCGCGAGTACAGCACCGCAATGGTGGGCGCCCGCTCGAACCGGGCGCTTTTGCGATGTCCATCGTGGACCAGACCGAAGTCGCGCAGCGGCACCCGCGCCTGGTCCGGGCGGGGGCCGGAACAGGACGGCGGCACACCGTCGGCCTGGCCCCGCACCGGGAACGTCCACGCGGCCAGCTCCGTCCGGTACCGGCCGTCGGAGCGCTGCTGCCGGTCTGCGGCCCGGACGAGGGCCAGCACGCCCTGGCGGGTGGACGGATCGGGTACCAGCAGCGAGGCGTCCTCTGCCATCGCGGCGGCGACCAGGGCGGTCAGGTCGGCGTCGGGTACGGGCACCGGGGCGAACGGGCGGCGGTTGGAGTGCCGGCGGCCGATCGCTGCGGCCAGCGCGCGCCCCAGCGGGCTGGGCGGGGTGCTCCGGGTGATCGTCACGGTGGCGCACAGGTCGCGCTGGCCGGGGTCGGGCAGCAGGAGCAGCCGGCTGGCCCAGCCGCGGGCATGGAGTGCCACCTGCAGGTTGAGCAGGGCGGCGCCGATACTCACGTGCAGCGCGCGGCCGTCCGGGTCGAGCGCCCGAAGCTGGCGCCGCCGGTCGGCGAGTACGTCGAGCGCCCCGGTGCGCAGCCGGAACAGCCACGGCTGCGTGTTGTGGATGGACGGCGCCTGGATCGCGGCCCGCAGGCACTCCCGCAGAAGGCGGCTCACGGCGGACGCCGGCACGTCGCGCAACACCTGCTCAGGCATGCGGCACCACCGCCACCGGGCAGCCGGAGAGGTCCAGCATCGTCTGGATGGCCAGGCCGCGCATCACCCGTGCCCGGCCGGTGTACCGGCCCCGCCCGATGACCAGCAGCTGAGCGTCGCGGGACTCGTCGCACAGGGCCCGGGCCACGTCGTAGCCGGGGCAGACCCGCCGGGTCACCCGGACTTCGGGGTACTTGGCCGGCCAGGCCCCCAGCGCCTGGTCCAGCAGCCGTACCGCGTCGTCGCGATCCGGCCAGACATGAACGGCCCGCAGCGGCGCGCCGCGCAGCGCGGCTTCCTCGAACGCGAACTCCACCACCTGTTCGGTCCGGCTGTGCCGGGTCACACCGAGCAGCACGGGGCCGGACTTGTCGGCCGGGCGTGGTGTGACCGCCGGCACGTGGGCGATGACCGGGCACAGGGATTCCAGCATCACCTGCGCGGCCACCGAGATCGCCGACGGCACCCGGCGGGCGGCGGCCGTGCGATGCCCGACCACGAGCAGGCAAGCGTCCGCCGAGTGCTCCGCCAGCGCCCGGCCCGGCTCGCGGGCGATCAGCTTCGCAGTGACCGACAGCCCGGGGCGGGCCGCAAGCGCCCGCGAGACCGCCACGTCCAGCAGGTCGTGGTGGGCCGCGAGGTGCAGGCTCCCGGTCCCGTAACCATGCACGATGAGCAGAGGGGCGGCGCGGGCGGCGGCTTCCTCGGCGGCAAGGTCCACAACAGACAAGCTCGCCTCGGACGCGTCAACGTCGACCACCACCGGGCCCGTCGGTTCCACAGGCATGGCAAGCCTCCTTCGTCCACCCCATGCTGCCCACGCCGGGGAATGGCACCCAGAGCCGTCGTACCCGCGGGACAGAGGCCGAACGGCCCTGTGCGCGGCCGTACCAGAACAGCTGCACTGTGGCTGGCGGAGTTTGGTACGTGCAGGTGGTGGTACTGGACGGGACGCACGGTGCCGTGCCAGAGGGCATATCCGCTCAGGCCTTGTGACCCTGTTTCCGTCAGGGCGCACTGACAAGCTGAAGCTGGGACACAGAACATTGAGGAGGGTCATCATGCGGGCAGTCGTCTATCACGGACCAGGCCAGAAGAGCTGGGAGGAAGTTCCCGACCCGGCGGTTCGCGACGACACCGACGCGGTGGTGCAGGTGGACGCCGTCACGATCTGCGGCACCGACCTGCACATCCTCAAGGGGGACGTGCCGGCGGTCACCGACGGGCGCATCCTCGGCCACGAGGCGGTCGGCACGGTGACCGAGGTCGGTTCCGGAGTGAAGAACGTCCGCCCCGGCGACCGGGTGCTCGTCTCCTGCATCAGCGCGTGCGGCCGGTGCCGGTTCTGCCGTGACGGCATGTACGGCCAGTGCATCGGCGGCGGCGGCTGGATCCTGGGGCACCGCATCGACGGGACCCAGGCCGAGTACGTCCGGGTGCCGTTCGCCGACAACTCGACCTACCCCGTGCCGTCCGGGGTGACGGACGAGGAAGTGCTGATGCTCGCCGACATCCTGCCCACCGGGTACGAGGTCGGCGTGCTCAACGGCCGGGTCCAGCCGGCCGACACCGTGGCGGTCGTCGGTGCCGGGCCGATCGGCCTGGCCGCGATACTCGGCGCGAAGCTGCACTCGCCCAGCCACATCATCGCCATCGACGTGGCCGCCGGGCGGCTGGAGGCAGCCAAGCAGTTCGGCGCGGACCTGGTCATCAACAACCGCGAGGAAGACGCGATCGCGCGGGTGCGCGAGCTCACCGGCGGTCTCGGCGCGGACGTGGCCATCGAAGCGGTCGGCGTGCCGGAGACCTTTGAGCTCTGCGCCGCGCTGGTGCGCCCGGGCGGCCATGTGGCGAACGTCGGCGTGCACGGCAAGCCGGCCACCCTGCATTTGGAGGAGCTCTGGATCAGGAACGTGACGATCACGACCGGCCTGGTCGACACCCGGTCGACGCCGACCCTGCTGGGCCTGGTCGCCGCCCGACAGGTCGAGCCGTCCCGGTTCGTCACGCACCGGTTCACTCTGGATCAGTTCCCCGAGGCGTACGACGTGTTCGGCCGGGCCGCCGAGACCGGCGCCCTGAAGGTGGTGCTCAGCCGGCACTGAGCGCGACCTGCCCGGCGAGCGGCGGGGGCGGTGGCTGCGGCCACCGCCCCCGCACAGGTACGGGCGAAGGTCCCGGGCACGGCGGTCCAATGACCGTGGTGGCGGCCCCGCGCCGGTCGTACGGTCGGTCCGTACCTAAGGAGGTGCCGCCATGAGTCGTTGGACGGTCAGAGACGTGATGACCACTGATGTGGTGTCCGTGCACGAGGACGCGGGGTTCAAGGAGATCGCGGATATCCTGATTGGACGGGGCGTGAGCGCGCTGCCGGTGGTCAGCCGCCACCAGAACTTCGTTCTCGGCGTGGTGTCCGAGGCGGACCTGCTGCACAAGGTGGAGTTTTCCGGCGAGTCGCTGGCTGGCCGGCTGTTCGAGCGCCGCCGGCGCCGTGCCGTGCGCGAGAAGGCCAGTGGCGACGACGCACGCGCCATCATGACTTCCCCGGCGGTGACCACGTCGCCCGACGCGAAGATCGTGGACGCGGCCCGGGTGATGGAGTCCCGGCAGGTCAAGCGCCTGCCCGTGGTGGATGCCGACGGCCACCTGGTCGGCATCGTGTCCAGGCGTGACCTGCTCAAGGCGTTCCTGCAGCCGGACGCCGCCATCCGCGACGAGGTGACCGAGCAGGTGCTGCGCAAGGTGCTGTGGGTGGATCCGACGGAGGTCAACGTCACGGTGCACGACGGCATCGTCACCCTCACCGGTGCGGTCGACCGCAAGTCCATGGTGGACGTCGCAGTGGCGCTGACCCGCGCCGTGGACGGTGTGGTCGACGTGGTCGACGAGCTGCAGTACCGCTACGACGACACGGCCGACGTCAAGCGGGTCCGCCTCATGACGCCCTGACGCCGACCGGAAGACGACCTACCGGCGCGCTCGCCCCTGGCCGCCCGGGACCATCGTCCTTCCGGCAACGCCAGTGGTGGCCCTACGTGAACCGCCTCGGCGGCGGTCTGCTGGAAGCCGGGGGCTGGCGAAGGAGGTCGAGATGGACAACGTGCATGCCCTCACCGGAGCTGTCCTCGTCGGGTACGACGGATCGCCCGGCGCCCGCGCCGCACTCGACTGGGCAGTGGCCGAGGCGATCCGGCTGCGTGTTCCGCTCCGCTTGCGGTACGTGTTCGAGTGGGTCAGCCAGGTCGGCGTGTTCGCTGCGGCCCCGGCGTACGGCGACGGCGACCTGCGCGCGGAGGCGCAGGCAGTGGTCGACGAGGCGGTCGCCGGCGTGGTGGCCGCCCACCCGGACCTCGATATCCGCGGCGACGTCGCGGATGGCTCTGCTGCCGGTGTCCTCTGCGAGGCCTCCCGGCACGCGCGGATGGTCGTGCTTGGCCACAGTGGACTTGGCGGGTTCACCGGCCTGCTGCTCGGTTCGGTCGCGGTGGCGGTCTCCGCGCACGCGCACTGCCCGGTCGTGGTGGTCCGGGGGCACCTGCCCGCGCAGAGCTCCCTGCCGGTCTGGGTCGGCGTGGACGGGTCGCCCGAGTCCGACCTGGCCGTCGGGTTCGCGTTCGACACCGCCGCCCGCCGCGGCGTACCGCTGGCCGCCATCCACGTCTGGGAGCCGCCGTCGTCGCCGCGCCGCGGCACCATTCCGCGGCTGAGCTACGACCCGGCCATGATGGCGGCCGCCGAACGCCAGCTGCTGGGCGAGGATCTGGCGATCTGGCGGGACAAGTACCCACAGGTGGCCGTGACGACCACGGTGGTGCCCGGCCACGCCGGGCAGGCGCTGGTGGATGTCTCGCGCCGCGCCCAGCTGGTCGTCGTCGGCTCCCGCGGCCGGGGCGGCTTCCGTGGGCTGCTGCTCGGCTCGGTCAGCCAGCAGCTGATGCACCACGCCGCCTGCCCGGTGGCGGTGGTCCGAGAGACGCCCTCCTGAAGGAGCTGAGCGAGATGGTCACCGGTGCGCCCTACCCGGTGCGGGTCGACGCGACGTTGCAGCCGCAGCTGTCGCGGTGGCTGTGGCTGGTGAAGTGGTTCCTGGCCGTGCCGCACTTCATCGTCCTGGCGCTGCTGTGGACCGCATTCGCGGTCCTCAGCGTCGTCGCGTTCGTCAGCATCCTGGTGACGGGCCGCTACCCGCGGCCCGTCTTCGACTTCAACGTAGGCGTGCTGCGCTGGCACTGGCGGGTGGCGTACTACTCGTTCGGCGCGTTCGGCACCGACAAGTACCCGCCGTTCACGCTCGCCGAGGTGCCGGATTACCCGGCACACCTGGAGATCGCGTATCCCGGCCGGCTCTCCCGCGGCCTGGTGCTGGTGAAGTGGTGGCTGCTGGCCATCCCGCACTACCTCGTCACCGGCCTGTTCGTCGGCGGCGGGACCTGGCTGGCCTGGCACTGGGACCGCGGGACCCTCAGCTGGGGTGGTGGGCTGGTCGGCGTCCTCGCCCTGATCGCGGTGGTCGTCCTCGCCTTCACCGGGCGCTACCCACGGTCGATCTTCGACTTCATCCTCGGCATGGACCGCTGGGTGCTGCGGGTGGCCGCGTACGCCGGGCTGATGACCGACCAGTACCCGCCGTTCCGGTTGGACATGGGTGGCCACGAGCCGACCGGCGCGGTGACCGTCCCGCCGCCGAGCACGCCGGCCGTGTCCGGTGGCCCGGCGGACAGCCCGGACGGGCGTCCAGGGCCCCGAGCTGAGCGCGGCCGTCCGCGGGCAGCCGCGTGACCGGGCATTGTCCATAGTGTTCCGCTAGCAGGGAACGAGCTCGCCCGCCGGGCCCCCGAGCGTGCGGCGGTCAATGAGTCAGCAACACCTTCTCGCCGGTGACCGTCTCCAGGTCGCCGCTCGCCGTGGTGAGCAGCCGCCGTCCAAGGTCGGTCAGCGCGCGGGCCGCCGCGATCTCGTCGCCGATCTCCGGCACGTTGGGATCGGCCGGGTTCAGCCGGGCCAGGCCGGTACCGACCAGGTCGTCGCTGATCTCGTCGTACAGCTGCGCTTCGGCGTAGGTGCGCCGGTCGACCTCGGCGATGAGAATCTCCACCGTCCACCGCTTCGTGTCGGTCATCTCGGGCCTCCTCTCACCCTCCACGCTGCTGGTGGTCCCCGGTGGCAACCAGGGACGAAGGCCCTGCCGCCTCGGGTCTTGTGCACCCGCTGAATCGGCCGACGTCCGCCGGCGCGGTGCGGATCGACTCCGGCACGGGGATGGTGGCAAGCGTGGCGGCACCCGCCGGGGAGTGCGCGTGCGCGGCGCGGGCCGTTACCCGTCTTGGCGACGGTGGGTCTGGTGATCCGCGCTTCGGCTGGACCACGCTGCTACCTCTGATGCCTTCGCGTCTCGCTGTTGTCTCCGGCGGGTGCCGTACCTTCAGGATCGGCCGCCCAGGCGGGGAGGATCAGGGGCAAACGGCATGTCCGACAGGACCTATGGCCCGGCGGGTGCCATTGCCGGCGGCGGGTCGGTCAGCGGGCGCCGACCGGGCGGGGCTGGGG